>JAUYQH010000037.1 GCA_030697365.1 Novosphingobium sp.
CTTCATCGCGGTCAGCATCTCGAGGCACCCGGCGGTGGTCGCGTGCTGGCCGGTGCCGAACGCCTGACTGGCGGGGATCACGAAGTCGCGAACCGCAGCGTCGGCAAGGGGAGGGTGGCCCGGAGTGCGGACGTGGAACGCACCCGCACGGACAGGCTCGAGATAGTGCTGGCTATCCGTCACCCAGTCGGTGTCGGGCAGGCGCTCGTCGGTCCATTGCGGCGGCTTTACGAACAACGAATCGAGCGCACGGCGGTCGCCGGGCGAGGGCTTGTGCGGCAGCCATGCCTCGAGCCGCCAGTCGTCGGGCCGGTCCTCGGCGATTTCGCTTCCGGCGATGACGATATCGGGGTCCCAATCCAGCGCATCCTCATGCGCCAGAAGAGCACCTTCGATCATTGCGCGCGGAGCGTAAGCGACCAGTTTCCAGCCCGGATCACCGGACATAACTCGCCCCGTTGGCGTCGATCGTGGTGCCGGTCATGCTCGGCGGCGCGTCGAGCGCGCAGAACGTGGCGATCGCGGCGATCTCGTCGGGGGTGGCAACCCGGCCGAGCGGGATGTCGGTGAGAAGTGCCGGTCCGCCGCGCGTGGCGAGATAGTCGTCGGCCATCGCGGTGTCGGTGAAACCAGGGGCGATCGCGAAGCTGAGGATGCCGTCACCGGCATAGGCGCGGGCGATGGTCTTGTGGAGCGCGATCATCCCACCCTTAGCCGCGGCATAGTGCCAGTGATCGGGCGAATCGCCGCGGAAACCGGCGCGGCTCGCAATGTGGACGATCCGCCCGCCGCAGCCGCGCTGCTGCCAGTGTCGCACCGCGAACCGGCTGAGCTGGGCGGCGGCGGTCAGATTGATCCGCAGCGTGTCTTCCCACGCATCGAGCCAGGCAATGTCGCTGGCGCGCAACGGGTTGGCGGCAAAGAGACCGGCGTTGTTGATCAGGACGTCGATCTGGCCACCGGTTTGTTCGAGAGCGAAGTCCCACAACACTTGCGGCGCCGAAGGTTCGGCAAAGTTAGCCTCGCGCGACCCGTGGCCGATCACCGTGCAACCGCGCGCGGCGAGCGCATCGGCGATCGCCTTGCCGATCCCGCGAGTCGAGCCGGTGACGAGGACGATGGGAGCGCTCATGTGGACCGCGAAACGATGTGCGAAACTGTGCGATTTTCCGAGAGAAACATCGTCGCGAGAAGGGCTTGCGTCAAACCGGGTGTGACCTTTCGGACCGGCTGGATTCGATTGCTGTCGGCGAAAGCGGGCATAGCGCCCTCATGCCGACCTGCGACCGTGTAGGAAAGCGCTAAGCGCTAGGTCGTCTCAGACCGCTTCGAGCGCGTACCCCGCCGAACGCACCGTGCGGACAGGATCGGGCGCGCCGTCGATGCCGATGGCCTTTCGCAAGCGCCGGATGTGAACATCGACCGTTCGCAGCTCGATCTCGCTTTCGGTGCCCCACACCGCATCGAGCAGCTGCCCGCGCGAAAACACCCGCCCGGGGCTTTCCATGAAGTGGCGCAGCAGGCGGAACTCGGTCGGCCCCATCGCCAGGCTGTGCGCGCGGCGGATGACCTTGTGCGCGATCGGATCGAGCGAAAGGTCGCCCACGGTCAGCGTCTCGCCGGCCAGCACAGGTCGCACCCGGCGCAGCACCGCGGCGACCCGGGCGATCAGTTCGCGCGGGCTGAATGGCTTGGTCACATAGTCGTCGGCGCCGGTTTCGAGCCCACGGATGCGGTCTTCCTCGGCCCCTCGCGCGGTCAGCATGACGATTGGAACGTGCGCGGTGGTCTTGTCTCGGCGCAGGCGGCGGCAAACCTCGATCCCGCTGGTGCCCTCGATCATCCAGTCGAGGATGACCAGATCGGGGGCGTCCTCCGCAGCGAGCATCAGCGCCTCGTCGCCATCGGCGGTAACCCGTACCCGGTACCCTTCGCCCTGAAAGCGGAACTCGAGCAACTCGGCCAGCGCGGGGTCGTCTTCGACGAGAAGAAGCTTGGGGCCAGTCATAGCCCTCTCCCGTTGACCCTGCGGGTCAGCTTCGCTTCCAGGGGAGAGGGTTGGGAGAGGGGAATGTGCACGGACAGACCCCTTTCAACTCCGGCTAGGGCCCTGCGGGTCCAAGCCTGCGTATCTCTCCCCTGAAGGGGAGAGAGCAATGTTGCGGCCGTGCTCACGCCGGCGGAATCACGTCTTCGCGCTCGGGCAGGTAAGTCCCGGTCGCGGCGTAATAGACCTGCTCGGCAATGTTGGTGGCGTGATCGCCGATCCGTTCGATATTGCGCGCGACGAACAGCAGTTGCGCGGCGCTGGTGATCGATGCCGGGTTTTCGACCATGTGGCTGACAAGGTTGCGGAAGATGCTGTCATAGAAGGCATCGACCTTGGCGTCGCGCAGGACGATCTCGCGCGCGGCTTCGGCATCGCGCGCGGCATAAGCCGTCAGCACGTCGTGGACCATTTCCGAAGCGACTTCGGCCATCGCGGGGAGCAGGGTCAGCGGCTCGAACCGCTGGCGGCCCTCGATATGGCCGACGCGCTTGGCGATGTTCTTGGCGTAGTCGCCGATCCGCTCGATCACCCCCGCGATCTTGAGGCTGGCGATCACCTCGCGCAGATCGTCGGCCATCGGCGCGCGCAGCGCGAGGATGCGGATGGCGAGGCGATCGACTTCCATCTCGAACTCGTCGATCCGCTTGTCGCGCTGGATCACGGTACGGGCGAGGTCTTCCTGCCCGCGAACCAGTGCGTCCATCGCCTCGT
This sequence comes from Novosphingobium sp., assembly GCA_030697365.1. GTDB lineage: Bacteria > Pseudomonadota > Alphaproteobacteria > Sphingomonadales > Sphingomonadaceae > Novosphingobium. The sequence continues at coordinate 2,762 of JAUYQH010000037.1, forward strand.
CGACCGAAACTTCGGCCAGCCCGCCCATTTCGGCGATCAGGCCGCGCAGCCGGGTGATGTCCTCGTCGAACGCCTTGACGGTGTGTTCCATCATCAGCCGAATATCCTATCCGTAGCGGCCTGTAATATAATCCTTGGTCCGCACTTCCCGAGGATTTGTGAAGATGTCCGAGGTTTTGCCGTATTCGACCATCTTGCCGAGGTGGAAGAACGCGGTGCGCTGCGAGACCCGCGCGGCCTGCTGCATCGAATGGGTGACGATCACGATAGCATAGCGCCCGCGCAGTTCGTCGATCAGTTCCTCGATCCGCGCGGTGGCGATCGGATCGAGCGCCGAGCACGGCTCGTCCATGAGGATGACCTCAGGATCGACCGCGATGGCGCGGGCGATGCACAGACGCTGCTGCTGGCCTCCCGACAGCGCGGTGCCGCTGTCGGCGAGCCTGTCCTTGACCTCGTCCCACAGCCCGGCGCGGTTGAGCGAGCGTTCGACGATCTCGTCGAGTTCGGCCTTGCCTGCGGCCAGGCCATGGATGCGTGGGCCGTAGGCGATGTTCTCGAAGATCGACTTGGGGAACGGGTTGGGCTTCTGGAACACCATCCCCACCCGCGCGCGCAATTGCACCACGTCCATGCCCGAACGGTAGATATCCTCGCCATCGAGCATGATCTCGCCCTCGAACCGCGCGGTGGGGATGGTGTCGTTCATCCGGTTGAGCGCGCGCAGGAAGGTGGATTTGCCGCAACCCGAGGGGCCGATAAACGAAGTGACGTACTGGCTCGGCACGTCGATCGAAACGTCGTCGATCGCCTGCTTGGCGCCATAATAGATCGAGACGTTGCGGGCGCGGATCTTGACGTCGCCGTTCGCGTCCGCGGGCGTATTCCCGATAGTCTGCACAGCCGCGTCCATGGTCACCAGCGCCTTTCGAAGCGGTTGCGCAAATAGATCGCCACGCCGTTCATAACCAGCAGGAACAGCAGCAGCACGATGATCGCCGCGGAAGTGCGCGCCACGAAGCCGCGGTCGATCTCGTCCGACCACAGGAATATCTGCACCGGCAGCACGCTCGACGGCGAGGTGAACCCGTCGGGCGGGGTCGCGACGAAGGCGCGCATACCGATCATCAGCAGCGGCGCGGTCTCGCCCAGCGCGCGCGCCATGCCGATGATCGTGCCGGTGAGGATGCCGGGCAGGGCGAGGGGCAGGACGTGGTGGAACACCACCTGGATGCGGCTCGCCCCGATCGCCAGCGCGCCGTCGCGGATCGAGGGCGGAACCGACTTGATCGCATTGCGCGCCGAGATGACGATCACCGGCATCGTCATCAGCGCCAGCGTCATCCCGCCGATCAGCGGGGCCGAGCGGTAGTTGGGAAACAGCGTCAGGAACACCGCGAGCCCGAGCAGGCCGAAGATGATCGAGGGCACTGCGGCGAGGTTGTTGATCGAGATCTCGATCCACTCGGTCCAGCGGTTCCGCGGGGCATATTCCTCGAGATAAACCGCCGAGAGCACCCCGATCGGGAATGCCATCAGCAACGTGACGAGCATCGTCAGCATCGAGCCCTTGAGCGCCGCCCAGATGCCAGCAGCCTGGGGATCGGTGGCGTCTGAGCGCGAAAGGAAACCCGGGTCCCACGCCCATTGCAGCTTGTCCTCGCGTTTCAGCCGGGCCGCGAGCGCCTGCATCGCCGGCGAATCCCCCCCGCGCAGGCCCGAGGCAAGGTCTCCGGTGACCGGCAGCGACACCGCGATCTTGTTGCCTAGGAGCGAGGGATCGTCCGCTATTTTCTCGGCAACCTCGCGCCACGCCGACGAATCGATCTGTGCCGCGCCATCGGCCCCCAGCGCGTCAGTGGCGGCATCGGAAACCAGCGTCGGCAGCCCTGCCGCCTCCAGTTGGGCCGATGCATCGGCCTGTGCGGCCAGGCGGGGGTCGATGGGGAACTGGCTGGCCGTCAGGTCCAGCGGGAAACGCACCTCGGCGCGGCGGAAGCCATTCACCCCTGCCGAGGTCATCGAAACCAGCAGGAACGCCAGCACCAGCGCCGAGAACACCACCGCGCTCAGCCCGAGCAGGCGAAAGTTCCGCTCGGCCACATAGCGCTTGCGAATCCGCGCAGCGACCGCGGGGGAGGAGTGATGCGCGGCCCTATTCATAAGCTTCGCGGTACCGCTTGACCACGCGCAGCGCGATGAAGTTGAGCGTCAGCGTGACGAGGAACAGGACCATCCCCAGCGCGAAGGCGCTGAGCGTGGCGGGATGATCGAAGCTGCCCTCGCCGGTCAGCATCGCGACGATCTGGAAAGTCACCGTGGTCATGCTCTCGAAAGGGTTGGCGGTGAGCCGCGCCGCCGCGCCTGCGGCCATGACCACGATCATCGTCTCGCCGATCGCCCGGCTGACCGCGAGCATCACGCCCGCGACAATTCCCGGCAGGGCGGCGGGGATCAGCACCCGCCGGATCGTTTCCGATGTCGTCGCGCCCATCGCCAGACTGCCGTCGCGCATCGCCTGCGGGACCGCGGCAATGCTGTCGTCGGCCATCGACGAGACGAACGGGATGATCATCACCCCCATCACCAGCCCCGCGGCCAGCGCGCTCTCCGAACTGGCGCTGGCAATCCCGATCGACTGCCCGAAATCACGCACCGCGGGCGCCACGGTCAGCGCGGCGAAATAGCCGTAAACCACCGTTGGCACCCCCGCGAGAATCTCGAGCAGCGGCTTCATCCAGCTGCGCACGCCCGGTGCGGCGTACTGGGTGAGGTAGATCGCGCTCATCAGGCCGAGCGGGATGGCGACCAGCATCGCGATGATCGCGCCGATCACGATCGTCCCCCAAAACAGCGGGATCGCGCCGAACTTGTGTCCCTGATCGAGCCCGGGCGTGCTCATCGGGTCGGGCGACCAGTGCGTCCCGAACAGGAAATCGAGCGGCGAGACGAAGCCGAAGAAGCGGATCGTCTCGAACAGCAATGATGCAACGATCCCCGCGGTGGTGATGATCGCTACCAGCGAGGCGAGCAGCAGCACCGCCATCACAGCGCGTTCGACCCGGGTGCGCGCGGTGAAATCGGGGCGCAGACGCAGGAACCCGAACGCGCCCCCGGCAAAGCCCAAAACCAACGTAGCGGCGAGGCCGATTCCGCCGAACAGGCGCAGGGCGTTGCGGAACGGCTCGACCAGCGCGGCGGCGTCTGCGTTGAAGACTCCCGCCGCGCGTCCCTCGGCAACGGCGAGCGCCTCGCCCAGCATATTGTCGCGCTGCATCCCGAAACCCGGCAGCGCGACCGCGGCGGGATCGCCCAGCACACTGCCGATCACCAGTTGCGGTGCGATGCTGGACCACACCACCGCGAACAGCAGCGCCGGCACCGCCGCCCACAGCGCCACGTACCAGCCATGATAGCCCGGCAGCGAATGGAGCCTCTGGCGGCTCGCGCGCTGGAACGCCCAGGCGCGCGACCGCGCCGCCAGCCACCCGACAAGCCCCAACCCGAAGGCGAGGAGGATCAGAATGGCCGGCGACATCATAGGACAGGCGTTACTTGAGGCTCGCGCCGTCGAGCGTGGTGAAGTCGGTCGCCGCCGTCAGGCTCGCTGCCTGGACTGCGTCGGGCGCGACGACCATGCCGGCCTTGGCGAGCAGACCGTCCTTGCCCCAGCTCTTCGCCCAGGCGCCGACGTATTCCTTGAGGCCCTTGATCGCGTCGAGGTGCGCCTTCTTGACGTAGATGTAGAGCGGACGCGCGCCCGGATAGCTGAAGTCCGAGATCGAGGCGTAAGTCGGCACAACGCCATCGACTTTGAGGCCCTTGATCTTGTCCGCGTTGGATTCGAGGTAGGAGTACCCGAACACGCCGATCGCCTTGGGATTGGCCTCAAGCTTCTGGACGATCAGATTGTCGTTCTCGCCCGAATCGACATAGGCGCCGTCCTCGCGCACTTCGGTGCAGGCGGCCTCGTACTTTTCCTTGTCGCTATCCTTCAGCGCCTTCATCGCCGGATCGCTCTCACAGCCTTTGGCGAGGATCAACTCCTTGAGCGCGTCGCGCGTGCCCGAGGTCGAGGGCGGGCCGTAGACCAGGATCGGATCGGCGGGGAGCGCCGGGTTGACGTCCTTCCAGGTCTTGGCGGTCTGGGGCTTGCCGAACGGGTTCTTGGCCAGCGCCTTGTAGACGTCAGCCGGGGTCAGATCCATATTGGAGCCTCCAGTGGCTTCGGCGAAGGCGATCCCGTCGAGCCCGACCTGGATTTCGACGATATCCTTGACCCCGTTCTTCACGCAGTCATCGAACTCGGACTTCTTCATCCGGCGCGAGGCATTTTCGATATCGGGATGCTGGACGCCCACGCCGGCGCAGAACAGCTTCATCCCCGCGCCCGTCCCGGTCGATTCGACGATAGGTGCCGGGATGCCGGGGGTGGACTTGGCCAGTTCCTCGGCAACCGCCTTGGCGAACGGCAGAACGGTGGATGAGCCGACCGCGCGCACGTTGTCGCGCGATGCGGTCTGCTGGCCGCCACAGGCAGTCAGGGCGGCGCTGGCGAGAAGCGCGACGGAAGCCAGGAGAATCGGTTTGGACGACATTGCAGAAAGCCTTTCGCGGAATGATCCCGACGCGCCCATGTGGGCGACGTGTGACAGCTTCATGACAATCCTTCGCTGCCAGGAGTGGCTTTGAAGCGAACCGTGATCGTGGTTCCTTCGCCCACCGTGCTGTCGATGTCGAGCCGTCCCTGGTGCCTTTCCACGATATGCTTGACGATCGCCAGTCCCAGCCCGGTGCCTCCCGCCGCCCGGCTGCGCCCCGGGTCGGTGCGATAGAAGCGGCGGGTCAGGTGGGGGAGGTGCTCGGGGGCGATCCCGGCTCCGCGATCGGCCACCGTCAGGGTGACGTCGCGAGGCGAGGATTCGACCGCCACGGTCACCGGCTGCGCCGGGTCCCCGTACTTCAGCGCATTGTCGATCAGGTTGCGCAACAGCTGGTCGAGCTGGCCGCGGTCGCCCTCGATCACCACTGCGTCGCGCGGCCACTCGATCATCACCCGCCCGTCGCCATGGGTCGTCGAAAGATCGGTGGCGACGGTGGCGGTAAGCTGCCCGAGATCGACCGATTCGCGCGGCCGGTCGTGCTTTTCGGCTTCGATCCGGGATAGCGACATCAGATCCTGAACCAGGTTCTGAAGCCTCCGCGCCTCGCGCAGGACGGTGGCGTTGAACTTGCTCGCGGTCGCGGCGTCGACCTTCGCGCCGCCCTCAGCAAGCGTTTCGACATAGCCGATGATCGAAGCCAGCGGGGTGGACAGCTCGTGGCTGGCGTTGGCCACGAAATCGGTGTGGGCGCGGCCGATATCGGCTTCGGCAGTGCGGTTGATCAGCTCGACCATCGCAAACCGTTCGTCGATCTGGCGGCGCGAAACTTGCCAGATGCTGCGCGGAGTGGTCAGCCCCGGGATCGTGGCCGTGCCGCCATGTTCGAGAAGCGCCACCGCATCGGGATGGCGTAGCGCCATTCGCACGTCCTGTCCGAGAATGTGCGCGCCCAACGCCTCGCGCGCGGCGGCGTTGGCGAACTGGATCCGGTCGCGGTCGAGCATGATCAGCGGAACGCCGAGCGGCTCCATCAGGCTTTCGATCCGCGCCCGGGTGAACTGAACTCCGCTGCCCGACGGGCGGAGCGAGGGCGGGGCGGGGCGGGAGATGTACAGCGTCCCCAGCCACAGGAGCAGAACCGCGCCGGTCAGCGCGACCCCGGCGCCCGACCCCAGCATGACCGTTGCGCCAAGCAGGGCGAGAAGCACACCTGGCCACGGCAACTTCGGGAGTGACATTCAGCCGTCCGCTTCCGGGGGCAGCGCTCGGGCTGCGGGAGATTGGCCGCCTTTAGGGCTGCGTCGATGGGTCCGCAAGCAGCGCACCGATTGCAGGATCGCCCCGCGGTGTGGCACGGGGAAGCAAAGCACAGTGAGAGGACGCCATGACTCTACCTATTCCCGCGACACCGCGCGATCCTTCTGCACTGGCCGCAGCGCATTCCGCGGTCCATGCCGACCCGGCGCGTTACTGGCTGGCCGAAGCGGCTCGGCTGTCATGGAGCAGGTTCCCCACACTCGCCGACGAGAGTTCGTTCCACGAGGCGGATTTCGGGATCCGCTGGTTCGGCGACGGCGAGCTCAACCTCAGCGTCAACTGCCTCGACCGCCATCTGGCGGAACGCGGCGACCGTATCGCGATCGTGTTCGAAGGCGACGAGCCGGGGGACGGGCGCACGCTGACCTACCGCGAGCTCCATGGCGAGGTCTGCCGGATGGCGAACGTGCTCAAGGCCAAAGGCGTGGCCAAGGGCGACCGGGTCACCTTGTACCTGCCGATGATCCCCGAGGCCGCGGTGGCGATGCTCGCCTGCGCGCGGATCGGCGCGATCCATTCGGTGGTGTTCGGCGGGTTCAGCCCCGACAGCCTCGCCAACCGGATCCAGGATTGCGATTCGAAACTGCTGATCACCGCCGACGAAGGCTGTCGCGGGGGCAAGCGCATCCCGCTCAAGGCCAACGCCGACGCCGCGCTGGCGAGCTGCCCGAGCATCGAAAGCGTGCTGGTGGTGCGCCGGACCGGAGGCGAAGTGGCGTTCGATCCGCAGCGCGACGTGTGGTGGCACGAGGCCCGCGAGACGGCCTCCGCCGAGTGCCCGCCCGAGCCGATGAACGCCGAGGACCCGCTGTTCATCCTCTACACCAGCGGTTCCACCGGCAAGCCGAAAGGCGTGCTCCACACCACCGGCGGCTACCTGCTGTGGTGCGCTTCGACTTTCGACCTGCTGTTCGGCGCGCGGGACGACGACCTGTTCTGGTGTACCGCCGACGTCGGCTGGGTCACCGGGCACAGCTATGTCGTCTACGGCCCGCTCGCCAACGGGGCGAGCACGGTGATGTTCGACGGGGTGCCCAACTATCCCGACCACGGGCGCTTCTGGGAGACTGCCAATCGCCTGGGGGTGACGATCTTCTATACCGCGCCGACCGCGATCCGCGCACTGATGCGCGAGGGCGATGCGTTCGTGAAAGCGCATGATCGCTCGCAGATCCGCCTGCTCGGCACCGTCGGCGAGCCGATCAACCCCGAAGCGTGGGAGTGGTATCACCGTGTCGTGGGCGAGGGCCGCTGCGAGATCGTCGATACCTGGTGGCAGACCGAGACCGGGGCCGCGCTGATCGCCCCGGTGCCGGGCGCGGTGGCGACCAAACCGGGTTCGGCGACCAGGCCGCTACCGGGGGTCTATCCGCTGCTGGTCGATGCCGAAGGCAAGGAGCTCGACGGTGCGACCAGCGGCAACTTGTGCATCGCCAGGTCATGGCCGGGACAGATGCGCACCGTGTGGGGCGATCATGCGCGGTTCTTCCAGACCTATTTCTCGACCTATCCGGGGCTCTACTTCACCGGCGACGGCTGCCGCCGCGACGAGGACGGGTACTACTGGATCACCGGACGGGTCGATGACGTAATCAACGTCAGCGGTCACCGGATGGGCACCGCCGAAGTCGAAAGCGCGCTGGTCAGCCATCCCCTGGTGGCCGAGGCCGCGGTGGTCGGGATGCCGCACGAGATCAAGGGGCAGGGCATCTACGCTTACGTCACGCTCAACGCGGGCGAAGAGGGCGACGACGACTTGCGCCAGACCTTGCGCCAGTGGGTGCGCAAGGAAATCGGTCCGATCGCCAGCCCCGACGCGATCCAGTTCGCACCCGCGCTGCCCAAGACCCGCAGCGGCAAGATCATGCGCCGCATCCTGCGCAAGATCGCGGAAAACGACACCGGGAATCTGGGTGACATCTCGACGCTGGCCGATCCGGGCGTGGTTGCCAGCCTGGTCGAGAACCGGGTGGGTTAGATCGCTCGCGATATTATCGAATTTCGAAACCGAGCAGCGTGAATCGCGCTGGCGCGGTGGCATAAACGCCATGCCCGCGCGCCGACGAAGACCCGAACACGAACCCGACCCGATCCGTTTCGGCCAAAGCGGAATGGAAACCCTGCGGATTGGACGATGCAGGCTTCCCGAACACCGAAATCCAGTTGGGGTCGTCGAGCCGGACGCTGACCTCGTGCACGCCCGCGCGAAGCGGAGTCACCGTGGGCGCGTACCAGCGATGATACTCATGCCGCTTGCCGCTCCAACTATCCCCAGCCCGTTGAAAGAAGAACGAGATCGCGCCCGGGAGATCAGGGTGCTCCCGGGGGACGAACCGGGCACCGCGCGCCGCCTCGATGCGGTAGCGCATGACGATCCGCGAAGCGCCGACCAGCGGCCCTTGTCGCGAAGTCAGGTAATGCACGTGCCCGGCACCCACATGCGGATAGGGAAACTCGAACGACCAACCCTGCCGGGACGGCGTGGGGCTGAGCGGCATGCCCACCGAATAGTTCTTGCCGCGGATGACCGGGCCGATTTCCCACGCGGCGACCGGCAGCGATTGCGCCTGGCTAGCGAGAGGGACCGCGATCGCCGACAGCAACGCGGCCCCAATCAGGATCGGATGATTTCGCAACAGCAGACTCCTTTGCCTGCCCTTGGCCGGAACGCCGTGTCGAGCGTCTGAACGATACTGTTAGCCTGGAGAAAGGATTTGGGCCGAGCGCGTTGGCAGCCTGCACGTCGCAGGGCTCTTTATCGATGGTGACCCCTACGGGAATCGAACCCGTGTTTCAGCCGTGAGAGGGCCGCGTCCTAACCGCTAGACGAAGGGGCCGGTAACCATCGCTTACGCCGCCGCCATGTCGTCGCTTCCGTGCGCGCCGTCAAGCGCGACAGGGATGGTGACCCCAACGGGAATCGAACCCGTGTTTCAGCCGTGAAAGGGCCGCGTCCTAACCGCTAGACGATGGGGCCTTGAAGCACATGATGCCGCCAAGGCCCGCGCATTTAGGGGAGGGGTCCGAAACGGTCAAGTGGGCGCGTCAATCCGCCCAGGCGGCATCCTCGACATGGAGTTCGGCCGCCGGACGGCTGCCCCAATCGTCGAGCTTGGGGCGCCCGGCCAGCCAGAAGCGCCGTCCCTTGCTGCCGTGGAGCAGCGCCTGGCCCATCTCGGATTCCACCGCGCGAAACGCGATTGCCTTGAACGATCCGCCGTCGATGCCGCCCACGATCATCCGCAAGTGGTTGGTGCCGACGATGTCCGCCTTGATCATCCGCAGCGGCCCCAGCGCGATCCGTGGCCCTGGCCAGCCCATCCCGAAGGGCCCGGCGGCGTCGAGCGCGTTCACCAGGTCGGGGGTGAGGCCCCCAGGGGCGAGGCTGAGATCGACCGCAAGGCTTTCTCCGGTGCGTGCCGCGGAAACCGCGCCTGCCAGCCTCGCGTCGACCCAGTCGGCGAACCGCGCAACCGCATCGCCGCGAATGCTCAGCCCCGCGGCCATCGCGTGTCCGCCCCCGGCCTCGAGTAGCCCAGCCTCGCGCGCGGCGATGATCGCGGCGCCCAGATCGACTCCGGCGATCGAGCGGCCAGATCCCTTGCCGGTGCCGTCGACCTCGTCCAGCGCGATCACCAGAGTGGGCTTGCCGGTTTTCTCTTTGAGTCGCCCGGCGACGATCCCGATCACTCCCGGATGCCAGCCTTGGCCCGCGACCACCACGACCGCGCGGTTGTGCTGCCCGGCCAATTGCGCCTCGGCGGCTTCCTGCACCGCCGCCTCGATCCCGCGACGTTCGTCGTTGAGCCGCGAAAGTTGCACGGCGATCTCGCGCGCTTCGTCCGCGTCGCGCGTGGTCAGCAGGCGAACGCCCAAAGTGGCCTCGCCGACACGGCCCCCCGCGTTGACCCGCGGCCCCAGTGCGAAGCCGAGGTCGCTGCACGTCGGTGCGCGATTGAGCCGCGAGGCGTCGATCAGCGCGGCCATGCCGATATTGTCGCGCCGGGCCATCACCTTGAGACCCTGCGCGACCATCGCCCGGTTGAGTCCGTGGAGCGCTGCAACGTCGGCTACGGTTCCCAGCGCCACCAGATCGAGCAGCGCGAACAGGTCGGGCTCGGCGCGGTCGGCAAAAAAGTTCTGCTTGCGCATTGTGCGCACCAGCGCAATCGCCAGCAGGAACGCCACCCCCACCGCGGCGAGATGGCCGTGCGCCGCGCCCTCGTCGTATTCGTCGAGCTGGTTAGGGTTTACCAGCGCAATCGTCACGGGCAGTTCGGCAGAGCACTTGTGGTGATCGACCACGATCACTTCGACTCCGGCGGCGTGCGCCGCGGCGAGCGCCTCGTGCGCCATCGCTCCGCAATCGACGGTGACGACCAGCGTGCTCCCTTCGGCACCCAGCTTGACCAGCGCGTCGCCCGAGGGGCCATAGCCTTCGAGCAGACGATCGGGGATGTAGTAGCTCGCTTCCAGCCCCAACTCGCGCAAAACCAGGATCAGCAGCGCCGCGCTGGTTGCGCCATCGACGTCGTAGTCGCCATAGATGGTGACGGTCTCGCCGTTGGTTACCGCCCGCGCGAGGCGTTCCGCGGCCACGTCCATGTCGCGCAGGCACGATGGATCGGGCAGGAACGCGCGCAGCGTCGGCGCCTTGTGGCGGGCCAGATCGTCGCGCTGCACGCCGCGGGCGAGGAGCAGCTGGGTGACCAGATCGTCCAGCCCGCCCGCGCTCTGGCTGCCGTCGATTGCGTCGCCGCCAAATTCGCCATTGCCCCCGCGCCAGCGCCACGCGCGTCCGCTCAGTGAGCGGCCAATTCCAAGCACATCGACCATCCCCGCTCGCTATCGCAACCCCGGCGGACGGGGAAGGGCTGTCGCGACGATTGACGGGGAGCACGCGAAATGCTCGCCTGTCAGGCGATGTTGCTGATCGTCTGGCACTCGCGGACCGGGGCCGCACGCGCGATGGCGCAGGCGGCGTGGGAAGGCGCGCGCGCCGAGGCCGAGACGCGCCTAGTTTCCGCCGAGGCGGCGCAACCAAGCGACCTGCTGGCTGCGCGGGGATACATCTTTGCCTGCCCCGAAAACCTCGCGACGATGAGTGGGGCGATGAAGGAGTTCTTCGACCGCTGTTACTATCCGCTGCTCGGCCGGATCGAGGGGCGCGCCTATGCCACGCTGATTGCCGCGGGTTCCGACGGGAGCGGGGCGCAACGCCAGATCGACCGCATCGCCACCGGGTGGCGGCTGCGCCGCGTAGCCGAACCGGTGATCGTCAATACCGCGGCGCAAACTCCCGAGACCATCCTCGCGCCCAAGACTCTGGTGGCCGCCGATCTCGCGCGTTGTCGCGAGCTGGGACAAGGAATCGCGGCAGGACTCGTGATGGGCGCATTTTGACGACTTCGTCCGAAGCGGAGACAACTGGAACGGCAGGACTCGACGCCAACCGAGCAACCGTGCCAATCAACGTTCAGGCATGAGCGTTAGGGGGCGCGAAACCATCGCGATCGATCAAGTCTTGCCGACCTCTGAAGATGGGGTTCTGGCGCTGCTCTACGCGGCGGGCCGGCGACCGTCGCTGAACGATGTGCGCGGGGCGGGTGAAACATCGGGCGCGTTTACGCTGACTTTCGATCCGGGCGAAGACGGCGACTGGGTTTGGGCCGAGCTGCTGATCACCGGGCTGACCTTCGAACTTGGCGGGCTTGCTCCGGGCCAGGGCGAACCCGTGCCCTTGGTCGACCACCGCTTCGGTCTTGTGCCGGGTTGGTCGAGCGAAGGCATGGACGCCGTCGTCCTGCGGCCCGGACCTCACTTGGCCGGTGCCGCAGCCATGTTGCCCGTGGTGCGCGGATGTGTCGCGCTGGCTTCGTCGCTGGCGAATCAAACGGGCGCCTTGGCGGTCGTGTGGATTCCCGCCCGATCAGCGATGGCCACCAACTATTTCGAGGCGGTGGTCGAGGAATGGCTTGGCGGGGGCGCCTTTCCCGCGCTGGGACTGACCGCGCTGGTGCAGGGCGCAGCGGGTATCGAAAGCTGCGGATTGGCGTTCTTCACCGGGCAGGAAATCGAGGTCGTTGCAGATTTTGCCGGCGATCCGGCTTGTGCGGGACGCATCGCGGTGCGGATGGTTGACTTGCTCGTTGGACAGGATCCGCTTGTCGCTCCAGGCCTGCTGACCGGACCGGCGGGAGAGTTGTTGCAGGCCGAACCGGTTGGCGAAGGCGACCGAATTCGCGTGCGGTTGCGGGATTGAGCCGTCGGGCGCCCTTCGGGCGGTCGATGCTGAACGGGCGAAGTCGCATCTGGGCCGGTCGAAGCGAGGCCCCGCCGCTTCCTTTCCGGGCAGTCAATCGCACCGGACAGCCGGGCCATGTGGCAGGACTCCAGCGGCACCACCTCCTGCCACGCGTTCTGGTTCGCCACGCTTGCTTTGCGCGATTGCTCGATGTGCTCGATGAGCGGGCCGGGCTCGATGACTTTCGTCGCAACGGGATGCTGCTGCCGGCGACCGAGGGCGGTGCCATGCGGATGGGGTTGCCGCTCCATCGCGGGCCGCACCGGGCCTACAGCGAGATGGTCGGCGAACGGCTGGGCGGGATAGAGGCAGGCTGGGCGAAAAACCGCATGAGCGATGGCGACGCCGCGTGCGTCGTCGCTCTGTACGCGCTTGCCGAACTCCAGGCGGATTTGCGCCGCAGCTTGCTCGACCCGCGGCGGACTTTCCGCCTCAACGCCAGTGACCTGCTGGGCGGCGGAACAGACTTCGCCCGGCTCGATGCCATGGCCGAGACGCTATGGCGCGCGACTCAGCCGGTGAACGTCGCGGTATTGGCGGAAAGCGCGGCGATCGCGGCGTGATATTCGGCTTCGAGCCGATCGACCCGCTCCGCCACCGACTCGACCGCCTTTACCATCCCGATACCCTGGCCCGAACCCCAGATGTCCTTCCACGCCTTGGCTTCGGTGTTGCCGCCCGATCCGAAATTCATCTTGCTCGGGTCGCTGACCGGCAGATTGTCGGGATCGAGCCCGGCGTTGACGATCGACGAACGCAGATAGTTGCCGTGGATGCCGGTGAACAGGTTGGTGTAGACGACCCCGCTCGCATCCCCCTCGACGATTCCATGCTTGTAGGTCTCGGTGGCGTTGGCCTCGTGCGTCGCGATCCACGGGCTGCCGATATAGGCAAAGTCCGCGCCCATCGCCTGCGCCGCGAGCACCGAACGGCCGTGGGCGATGGCGCCCGACAGCGCAATCAGCCCGTCGAACCAGGTCCGCAATTCGGCCATGAATGCGAACGGCGAGAGCCCGCCGGCGTGTCCGCCCGCGCCCGCGGCGACCGGGATTAGTCCATCGGCGCCCTTTTCGATGGCCTTGCGTGCGAACCGGTCGTCGATCACATCGTGGAGCACGATCCCGCCCCAATCGTGAACCGCCTTGTTGACGTCCTCGCGCGCGCCGAGCGAGGTAATAACCATCGGCACCTGCCATTTGGCGCAGACTGCCATGTCCTCGTCGAGCCGGTTGTTGGTCTTGTGGACGATCTGGTTGCACGCGAACGGAGCGGCTGGGCGATCGGGGTTGTCACGGTTGTGCGCGGCAAGTTCTTCAGTAATCCGGTGGAGCCACTCGTCGAGCACGCCCGAGGGCCGCGCGTTGAGCGTTGGAAAGCTGCCGACGATCCCCGCCTTGCACTGCGCGATGACCAGCTCCGGACCTGAGACGATGAACAGCGGCGAGCCGATCACGGGAAGGCGCAGGCGATCGAACGGGGCGGGAAGGGGCATCGGCAGCTCCGGGTTTAATCGTACGGTTAAATGTGCCGTTAGCGGGCGAGGGGATGGCTGTCAAAGTCGTCCCCCCGTTCGTTACGGCTACAGAACCATATCCCTCGCACCCGTCTAACGCGCGCGCTGCGCCACCCAGCGTTGGACCTTCTCGGGCCGGTAGAGCGACGATTTCTCCGCCTGCACGAGACGCGGCGCGAGGGTTCTGTCGAACCGGGCGAGCACATCGAGCAGCGCATCGGCGGTCCACGCGCCGTCCTGAATTGCCTGCACGCGGCGTGAGTTGCGCAGCAGTTCCTTGCGCAGCAAGGCATGGCCGCCCGGCGCCAGCCGCTCATCGATGAGGCCGAGGTGCGTGCGCGCCGCGCCGGCCAGGACCGCGGCGGTGTCGAGGTCACCCGCCGTCGTGGCGCGCGCTGCCGAGCGCAAGCTGTCGCGAAACAGGTCGATCCGGGCGGCGAGCCGGACCGCTTCGTTATCGCGATCGGCGCAGGGCCTCACTGCGCGGACGAAAGTGGCAAGATCGCCGAGCGCGGCGTCGGCTGGCGAAGCTCCCGAGAACTCTTCCACGATCAGTCCGTGCAGAAACCGTTCGAGATCGCGCGACTCCGGATCGAGTGAAATCCGCCCGGGCTGCGCCAGGTCGGGGATCGGTCTGGGATCGAACGTCGCGTTGCTGCGCGCGACACTGAAGAAGCTGGCGCTGACGTCGGCGGTGCCGGGGCCGTCGGAAATTCCCGCGAGCTGAAAATGGGGGTTGCGGCGACCGTTGCTGTGGCAGCTGGCGCAGCTGATCCCGGCGCGCGCGGCCTGCCCGCCCAGAAGCTGCGGCGCGTTGAACAGCGCCCGCCCTGCGATCACCGACGGGTCGTTGGCCCGTTCGCCCAGGCAAGTGGCGGGTTGCCGGGTCAACACCGCGGCTTCGTGCCCGGGCGCGGTCCACATCAGCGCCTGGAACGCGCTTTCCCCCGCAGCGCCCGCCGCAACTCCGGCGCCCGTCAGCGTGGCGGCCGCGATCAGGAGGCGGAGCGACCGGACTCGGAGATCCACTTGCGCAATTCGTCGGCCTGCTGGCAACCGAACCCGCAAATCCGGTCGAGCCGGGCGAGATGTGCTTTCGCCCCGGCCAGATCGCCCAGCTCGAGCTTGAGCTCGCCATAGTATTCGAGCGCGCCGCGGTGCTCGGGCGCGACCGCCAGCGCCTGCTCGTACCACCCCCGAGCCGCGTCGTAGCGCCCGAGCTTGCGGTTGGCGAAGCCGAGATAAGTCGTCAGGTCGGGGTGGGGACCGTCGCTCCACACCGCGCCTTCGAGCCGGACGATGGCATCTTCGTAGCGGCCCTCATTGATAAGCCCGACCGCGGCGACATAGACCTTGTCGGCGTCCTCGGGCAATCCGGGGCGGAACGAAGGCGCCACAGCCTGCGGGGTTCCGCCCACCGCCGCCGCGACTGCGGCAATTGCGGCGTCGAACTGTCCGGCCTTGGCGCACGGCGCGGCACACGCGCCCTTCATCGCCGCCAGCGCATCGCGTTGCGCAGCGGCCTTGGCCGCATCGCCCAATCTGGCATAGGCGATGCCGAGATCGCGCTGCGCATCGATCAGCGTCGCGTCGTATTTCACCGCCAGTTCGAGCGGCTTTTTCGCCTTCTTGAAGTCGCCATTCAGCAGCAGGCTCGAACCCAGCAGGTACTGCGCGGGCGCGTTCTTCGGCACGGCGTCGGTCACGCGCTTGAACGCGGTCGCCGCTCCCTTGAAGTCTTGCGCCTTATAGGCGGCGACGCCCTTCTGATATTCGGCCGCCGGATCGTAGCGCGGGGTGCTCTCGCTCGGCATGCTCGATCCACCGCCACCGCCACCCCCGCCACCTGCGGCAAGCAGCGGCTGCGCGACGGCTAGGCCGAGGGCTATGGTAGCGCAGAAAGCGACTCGCGATCGTGGCATCGCCATGGCATTTCTCCTTGCCCGGCTTGATATGAAAGCAAGAATACACCCGCCCCGCCACGGTGTGAAGAGCGCTTCGCAGAAGCTTGATGCCCCCTCGGCCGAGTGAGCGACTGCATAGCTCCCCTATGGTCAACATCACGACCGGGCCGTGCGAATCGGTCTATCGAGGGATCAGGAGAGAAAAGCCCTGCCACCCAGGAATGTGCCATGACCTATACCCGCACAGAGCTGCTCCCTTGCCCCAACCCGTGGTGCGAACGCGGCGAACCCTTGCTGCGCCACGGCTGCGAGAGGATGCGCCAGACCACCTGGGCCCAGGTGTGCTGCACGGGTTGCGACATAGCCGGTCCGCGCGAAACGAGCGACGCGGCGGCTATCGCGGCGTGGAACACGCGCCAGGACGCCGAACAGGCCGGACCGGTCTGTCACGACTGGCGCGACGCATCCCAACCCGCGCCCGAAGGCGAGCCGGTCATCGCGCTCTACCGCGCCTTCAACCGCCCCGAGGGCAAGTGGATGAAACATCTTGTGTGGTGGCGCGAAGGTGGCTGGCGGATCTACCCGTTCACCAACAACAGCGGCTTCGTCGATCGCTGGCGCCCGCTGGAGGCGGTGGGATGATTAGAAGCTCACCCCCTCGATCCCGTAAACCCGCGCTGCCGTGCCAGCGAACAGCGCGCGCTTCTCTTCGAGAGACGCTCCGCTCGCCAGCCGCTTGAAGGCGTTCCACAGCGTAGCGTAGCTCGCGCCCCACTTGTCGACCGGATAGTTGCTCTCGAACATTGCGCGGTCGGGGCCGAACGCCTCGATGCAGGTCTCGATGTACGGCCGCCACATCGCGGCCAGCACTTCGGATGACAATCCTGCCTCGGGCCCGTGGTCGGGCAAGCCGGCGAAGTACATCGCCAGCCCGCCAAGCTTGACTGAGACGTTGGGGCATCCGGCCAGTTCGCGGATGGATTCGCGCCAGATGTCGAACCGCTCGTGCAGCTTGCCGTGATAGCTGGCGACGCCCAGCGGGGTGCCGCAGTGATCGAGCACGATCGGCTGATCGGGGAAGGCGCGCGCGAGCGACAGCACGTCGCCGAGTTGAGGTTCGAGCAGCCAGGCGTCGAAGGTCAATCCCAGCTTGCCGAGTTTGCGGAACCCCTCGCGGAACGTCGCGTCCAGATAGAGTCCTTGGGGCGCATGAAACGGCGCGCCGAGAACCTCGGGATCGGCGTCCCACGCGGCCGAGTGACGAATTCCCTTGAACCGCGGCGTGACCGCCATCTGCGCTTCGAGCACTGGCGCGACAGCATCGCCCAGCAGCAGGTCGGCGTGGCCGACGATCGCCGCGCACAGCCGGGCTTCGCCGTAGAGCCCGCTCGCGCTCTGCGCCGCGACCCCGTTGACGTACTCGACCTCGCCCACGACCTTGAGCGCGTCGCCGGCCCCGGCACGATAGAACGCGCCGCACTCCATGAACACCGTGCCGATGACCTTGTGGCCGCTGGTGACGTCGGCATGCAGTTCGTCGAAGGTGTAGTAAGGCGAGCGCGCGACCGTGGCGATGAATGGATGGTGCGGCTCGGGGAACGCGGCCATCAGAGGGCGCAAGTCCCACAAGTGGTGATGCGGGTCGATGATCGTCAGGTCGGGTTCGAGAATCGCTTCGGTCATGGCCGCTCCCACTTCGTTTCGTTTGGGGGGTTGTCGCCGCGTGCCGCGCGTTTGACAATGGTGGCGGGAGGATCTGCGATGAAAGCGCTGCGATACTACGGAGCCCGCGATATTCGCCACGAAGGGATGGACGACCCACGGCTCGAATCCGACCGCGATGCGATCGTGCGGATGACCGGGTGTTCGATCTGCGGCAGCGACCTCCACATCTGGCACGGCCACGGGTTCAGCGAGGACATCGGCTTCTGCGTCGGACATGAGGCGGTGGGCGAGGTGGTCGAGGTGGGCGCGGGCGTGAGCCGGCTCAAGGTCGGCGACAGCGTGATGGTCCCCGCCGCAGTGGGCTGCGGGGCGTGCCGTTCGTGCCTGGCGGGGGTAGTCCACAACTGCGAGAACAACGCCAGCGGTTGCTACGGGCTGTCGGCTGCCTTGCAGGGCGTCCAGGCCGAGGCGTTCCGCGTCCCCGCCGCCGATGTCAACGCGGTGAAAATCCCCGAAGGGATCAGCGAGGACCAAGCGCTGATGATGACCGACGCGCTCGCCACCGCGTGGTTCGGTGCGCGAAACGCCGATATCAAGCCGGGTAGCAGCGTCGCGGTGATCGGGCTGGGTCCGATCGGGCTGATGGCGGTGGACAGTGCCTTCGTGATGGGCGCGGGCGTGGTCTATGCGATCGATCCGGTGGCCGAACGCCGCGCTTTGGCCGAGGCGAGCGGCGCGGTTGCGCTGGCGCCCGACGCGGCGCTCGAACTCATCCGCGAGGCGACCCACGGGGTGAAGCTCGATTGCGTGATCGAGGCGGTGGGCAGTGAGGCGACGGTCGATCTCGCGCTGCGGCTGGTCCGGCGGCGCGGGACAGTCTCGGTGATCGGCGTCCAGCAGACGCGGCGCTATGCCTTCCCGCTCGAACGCGCGTTTGCCGCCGGGCTGACCTTCCGCATCGGCACCTGCTCTGTTCCCGAGGAATTGCCTGCGCTGTTCCCGCTGGTCGCAAGCGGCCGCCTCCGCCCCGAACGCTATATCAGTCACCGCCTGCCGCTGAGCGCGGGCCCCGAAGCTTATCGCCTGTTCGAAGCGCGCGAGAACGGCGCGCTCAAGATGGTGCTGCGGCCGGATTAGAGAGAATCACCAACCCCGGTCCGTTGGTGTCTTGTAGCTCTCAAACCGTACCGTTCGCCGCGCTCAAGATCGCCCGCACGCTCGCGGTGGCGATATCCTCGTCGATGCCCACGCCCCACACCGTCTCGCCCGAAGGCAGGGCGCATTCGACATAGGCCGCGGCGCGCGCATCCGATCCCGCGCCCATCGCGTGTTCGGTGTAGTCGCGCACTTCGAGCGCGACCCCGAATGCCTCGCCCAGCGTCGCCACCACCGACGAGATCAGCCCGTTGCCGCGCCCGCTGACGCTGCGCGCGCGGCCTTTGACCGCGATCTTGCCCGCGAAAATCCGCGTGCCGTCCGGCCCGCGGGTTTCCTCGTAGTCGAGCAACTGGAAATGCTGCGGGGTGTTCACGTGATAGACCCGCTGGAACACCTCCCAGATATCGTCGGCCTGAAGTTCTCTCCCAGCTACATCCGCCAACTGCTGGACATGGCGCGAGAAGTGAGCCTGCATCCGCTTGGGCAGCTTGAGCCCCTGGTCCTGCTCGAGCACCCAGGCGAAGCCGCCCTTGCCGCTCTGCGAGTTGACCCGGATTACCGCCTCGTAGCTTCGCCCCAGATCGGCCGGGTCGATTGGCAGGTAGGGCATTTCCCAATATTCGTCGTTCTGCCGCGCGCGCGCCTCGAAGCCCTTCTTGATCGCGTCCTGGTGGCTCCCCGAAAACGAGGTGTAGACGAGTTCGCCGACATAAGGATGGCGCGGGTGGATCGGCAGCTGGTTGCAATAGACGACGGTGCTTGCGATCCCGTCGATGTCGGAAAGATCGATCTTGGGATCAACACCTTGCGAGTACATGTTGAGAGCGACTGTGACGAGATCGCAGTTGCCCGTGCGCTCGCCGTTGCCGAACAGGCAGCCCTCGACGCGGTCGGCGCCGGCCATCAGCCCCAGTTCGCACGCGGCGATTCCGGTGCCGCGGTCGTTGTGAGTGTGGAGCGAGATCACCACGCTGTCGCGGTTGGGGATCGAGCGCCCGAACAGCTCGATCTGGTCGGCATAGACGTTGGGCGTGGCGCACTCGACGGTCGAGGGCAGGTTGAAGATGATCGGCTTGTCCGGCGTGGGCTGGAGCACCTCCATCACCGCCGCGCAGACTTCGACCGAAAACTCGACTTCGGCGGTCGAGAACGTCTCCGGGCTGTATTCGAAGCGCCAGTCGGTGCCGGGATACTTGGCCGCCTGGTCGCGCAGCACTTTCGCACCTTCGATCGCTATCGCCTTGATTTGGCTCTTGTCCATCCCGAACACGATCCTTCGCCAGGCGGGCGAAATCGCGTTGTAGAGGTGGACGATCGCGGTCCGCGCGCCCTCAAGGCTGGCGAAGCTGGTTTCGATCAGGTCGCGGCGCGACTGGGTCAAGACTTGCGGGGTCACATCGGCAGGAATCCGCCCCGAACGGACCAGCCCCTGGATATAGTCGAAGTCGGTCGCGCCCGAGGCGGGGAAGCCGACCTCGATTTCCTTGATCCCGATCCTGCACAGAAGTTCGAAGAAGCGGGTCTTCTTTTCCGCGCCCATCGGATCGATCAGCGCCTGGTTGCCGTCGCGCAAGTCGGTGGAAAGCCAACGCGGGGCCTGGCTGATGACGCGGCCGGGCCATTGCCGGTCGGGCAGGTTTATTGGGGGAAACGGTCGGTACTTGGCCGATGGATCGGAAAGCAGGGGCATGGCTTGAACTCTGGCGCTTTGCTGACGACTAGGGCGGCGTCCCCCGGGCGGCGGCGCGCCCGATGGAGCGCGCGGGTCAGGCCCGGGGGCGAATAAGTCGCAGGGTAATGGCGCAGCGCAAGGTCATCGCGCGAGCCTATGGGCAAGCGGCAGGCGTTTGTCCAGCCGGCAATTCGCGTAACAAAGTTACGTCATTGCTTCTCGAACGGCGCGGCGATGTCGAGCACGACCTTGTCGCCGACGAACGGGAGCGCACCGGCGATCCCCCATTGCGAGCGCAGGATCGTCGCCTTGCCCGAGAAGCCGACCGTGGCCTTTCCGCCCATCGGCGAATTGCCCGCGCCGTAGAAACGCGCGGCGATCGTCACGGGTTTGGTCACGCCGTTGAGCGTCAGGTTGCCGACGATGGTCGCGCTGATCCCGTCGCGCGCGGGGCGCACCGCGGTCGAGACGAACTTCGCGTCGGCCGGATTGGCTCCGAAGAAATCGGGCTTTGCGCCGTCCTTGCCCGCGCGCAGGAGGTGCTCGTTGAGGCCCGCACTTGCTGTGAGCACTTTCGATACCGGGATCGTGACCTCGACTTTCGCCGCTGCGGGGTTCTTCGGATCGAGAACCAGCGTGCCGCTGGCATCGCCGAATACCCCGAAATAATCGCTGAAACCCAGATGATCGACGTGCCACCCGATCAGCGTGTGGTGAGGATCGAGCTTGTATGTACCCGCGGCCACGCGCGCCCTGTCAGGCTTGCCCGGCGCCTGCGTGGGCATCTGCGCGGCGAGTGGCAGCGCGAGCAGGGCGAGGGGGGCGGCAATCAGCAGCGGTCTGGGCAGGGGCATGGGGGTCTCCTTCGCTTGCCCGTGTGCAACGGCGGGGGGCAACGATCAAGGCTTGCGAGCGGAGCAAAGCGCGCTAGCGTCCGCGCCATGACTGCGATCCGACCGTTCACCCTCGCCATTCCCCAAACGCAGCTCGATGACCTCACGCAGCGCCTCGCCAACGCGCGCTGGCCCGAGCGCGAGACGGTGAACGACTGGTCGCAGGGCACCCCGCTCTCTGTCTTGCGCGAGCTGTGCGATTACTGGCGCGACGGCTACGACTGGCGGCGGTGCGAGGCGCGGCTCAACGCGCTGGGCCAGCACCTGACAACGATAGACGGGCTCGACATCCATTTCCTCCACGTCCGCTCGCCGCATGAAGGCGCGATGCCGCTGATCCTGACCCACGGCTGGCCGGGATCGATAATCGAGTTTCTTGGCGCGATCGGCCCGCTGACCGATCCGGTGGCGCACGGGGGCAGGGCGGAAGACGCGTTCCACGTCGTCGCGCCTTCGCTTCCCGGATTCGGGTTCTCGGGCAAGCCGGCGAGCATCGGGTGGGGCGTGGGCAGGATCGCCACCGCCTGGGCCACCCTGATGAGCCGCCTCGGCTATGCCGAATGGGTTGCACAAGGTGGCGACTGGGGCGCTGCGGTGACCACAGCGATCGGAGCGCAGGCGCCCGCAGGATGCCGCGGGATCCACGTCAATATGCCTGTCGCGCGGCCCTTGCCCGAAGACCTCGCCGCGCCGTCGCCCGCCGAGCAGCGTGCGCTGGCGGCGCTCCAGCACTATCAGGACTGGGATTCGGGCTATTCCAAACAGCAGGCCACGCGGCCGCAGTCGGTCGGCTATGGCTTGGTCGATTCGCCCATCGCGCTGGCGGGATGGATTTTCGAGAAGATGTGGGCGTGGACCGACAACGCCGGGTCGCCCTACGATGCATTGAACCGCGATACGATCCTCGACAACCTGATGCTCTACTGGCTGCCGGCGACGGGCGCGTCTTCGGCGCGGCTCTATTGGGAAAGCTTCGCCCAGTTCAGCGCGGGCGAGGTGGATATCCCATCGGGCGCGAGCCAGTTCCCCAAGGAGATCATCCCCGCCCCGCGCAAATGGGCCGAACGCCGCTATCGCAATCTGGTGTACTGGAACGACGTGGCCAAGGGCGGGCATTTTGCCGCCTGGGAACAACCCGCGCTGTTCGTCGAGGAACTGCGCAGGTGCTTCCGTCTGATGCGTTAAGCGCTACCCGCAGCGGAAGCCCGTGATCCGGTTGGCGGCGGTGAGGTCGGCATTGAGCCGCGCCTCGCTGAAGTCCATCGTCACCGCGGTGTCCGGTCCGATCCAGCGGATGCGGTTGTGGCCCACCGCCTCGATCACCTGCGCGCGCACGTCGGGCGTGGCGGTCCGGCCGACGAACCGGGCAGCCTTGTTCGCCCCGCATTCCGATGAAGGGACGTTGGTCGGGCTGGCGGTCGGGGTGGGCATAGGCTTCGGACTCGCGGTCGCGGTCGCGGTCGGGCTCGCGCCGGGCGAGCTGGTGACGGTCGCGGTGGTGACGGGTTCGACCGTCGCGTTGGTCGTCGCGAACGTACCCGATGGATTGGGCGATGCGGTGGCATCGGGGGGTATCGAATCCCCACACGCGGCGAGCGCGAGCGCGGCAACGGCGGTGAGGAGGATCGAACGCATCTCGGACAGACTCCTTGCTGGCGGGGGCGACCCGCGAACGCGGCTCAAACCCCAGGGACTGGCATTCGGTTCCGGCGCTCAGTTCCTCGCTTTGTCGACCAATTTGTTCGCCCCGATCCACGGCATCATCGCCCGCAGCTGCGCCCCGGTCTTCTCGATCGGATGCGCCTCGGCAGCCTTGCGCGCGGCCTTCAGCTCGGGCTGGCCGGCACGGTTGTCGAGGACGAAGTTCTTGACGAAGCGGCCCGACTGGATGTCGGCGAGCACGCGCTTCATTTCGGCCTTGGTCTCGTCGGTGATGATCCGCGGACCGGTGGTGATGTCGCCGTATTCGGCGGTGTTGCTGACCGAATAGCGCATGTTGGCGATCCCGCCTTCATAGAGCAGGTCGACGATCAGCTTGGTCTCGTGGAGGCACTCGAAATAGGCCATTTCGGGGGCGTAGCCGGCCTCGACCAATGTCTCGAACCCGGCCTGGATCAGATGGGTGATCCCGCCGCACAGCACAGCCTGCTCGCCGAACAGGTCGGTCTCGCACTCTTCCTTGAAGTCGGTCGCGATGATTCCCGAACGCCCGCCGCCGACGCCGCTGGCATAGGCGAGCGCGACGTCGTGGGCGTTGCCGGTGGCGTCCTGGTGGATCGCGATCAAGCACGGCACCCCACCGCCCTTGACGTATTCGCTGCGCACCGTGTGGCCCGGGCCCTTGGGCGCGATCATGATCACGTCGATGTCCTTGGGCGGCTCGATCAGCCCGAAGTGGACGTTGAGCCCGTGGGCGAAGGCCAGCGCGGCACCGGGTTTCATGTTGCCCGCCAGATCGTTGTCCCAGATCGCCGCCTGATGCTCGTCGGGGGCGAGGATCATCACGATGTCGGCCCACTGGGCCGCTTCCTTGTTGGCCAGCACCTTGAACCCGGCGTCCTCGGCCTTTTTGGCCGTGGCCGAGCCAGGGCGGAGCGCAACCGCCACTTCCTTGACCCCGCTGTCGCGCAGGTTCTGGGCGTGGGCGTGCCCTTGGCTGCCATAGCCGACGATGGCGATTTTCTTGCCGGTGATCAGGTTGAGATCGGCGTCGGCGTCGTAATAGACTTTCATTTTCTTCCCCGTCGCCCCCGCGAAGGCGGGGGTCTAGATAAGTTCGCGCCTCAGCGCACCGTTGGATAGGCCCCTGCCTTCGCAGGGGCGACGAAATTATGATGGAGCTAAGTCCCCGCCGCCCCGCGCATCATCCCGACGATGCCGGTGCGGCCGACTTCGACCAAGCCCAGCTCGCGCATCAGCGCGATGAAGCTGTCGATCTTGTCGGGCGCGCCGGTCAGCTCGAAGATGAAGCTTTCGGTGGTGGTGTCGACCGGACGCGCGCGGAAGACTTCGGCGAGGCGCAGTGCCTCGACCCGGTGCTCGCCCTTGCCCGAAACCTTGACCAGCGCCAGCTCGCGCTCGACGTGCGCGCCAAGCTCGGTCAGATCGACCACCTTGTGCACCGGCACCAGCCGCTCGAGCTGGGCGCGGATCTGGTCGATCACGGCAGGAGGCCCGTGGGTGACGATGGTGATCCGGCTGAGCGCGTGGTTCTCGCTGATATCGGCCACGGTCAGGCTGTCGATATTGTACCCGCGTGCGGTGAACAGCCCCGCGATCTTGGCGAGGATGCCCGCTTCGTTGTCCACCGTGATGGTGAGAACGTGGCGTTCCGCCTGGGCTTGAGCGATCTTCATCACACCAGCGCCTTCGCTTCGTCATCCATAGTCCCGGCGACGGCATCGCCGTGGAGGATCATGTCGGTATGCGCAGCGCCGCTGGGGATCATCGGATAACAATTGGCGGTCTTGTCGACGAGGCAATCGACGATCACCGGGCCATCGTGGTCGATCATAGCCTGGATGCCCGCGTCGAGATCGGCCTCGTGCTCGATGCGGATGCCCTTCCAGCCATAGGCCTCGGCCAGCTTGACGAAATCGGGCAGGCTGTCCGAGTACGAATTCGAATAACGGCTTTCATAGGTCAGCTCCTGCCACTGGCGGACCATCCCCATGTATTCGTTGTTGAGGATGAACACCTTGACCGGCAGGCGATACTGGCTGGCGGTGCCCAGTTCCTGGATGTTCATCTGGATCGAGGCTTCGCCGGCAACGTCGATCACCAGTGCGTCCGGATTGCCCAGCTGTGCGCCGATCGCTGCGGGCAGGCCATAGCCCATCGTGCCGAGCCCGCCGCTGGTCAGCCATTTGTTGGGGCCGAAGAAGTGGAAGTGCTGCGCCGCCCACATCTGGTGCTGGCCGACTTCGGTGCTGACGATCGGATCGCGGTGCCTGGTCAGCTCGTAAAGCCGCTGGACCGCGAGCTGGGGCATGATCGAGGACTTCGAAGCCGGATAAGCTAGGCTGTCACGCGCGCGCCAGCCGTCGATGCGCGCGTGCCATTCGACAAGCTCGGGCTTTTCGTAGCCGCCCGCGCGCCACGCCTCGAGCAGTTGAGCGAGGATCGTAGCGCAATCGCCGATCAACGGCAGGTCGACCGCTACGGTCTTGTTGATCGACGAGCGGTCGATATCGATGTGGATCTTGCGGCTGTTGGGGGCGAAAGCATCGAGCCGCCCGGTCACCCGGTCATCGAACCGCGCGCCGACGCAGACGATCAGGTCGGCGCGGTTCATCGCCATGTTGGCCTCGAACGTGCCATGCATCCCCAGCATCCCGAGCCACGCGGGATCGTCCGCGGGAAACGCGCCCAGGCCCATCAGCGTGGAAGTAACCGGCGCGCCGGTGATCGCCTGAAGCTCGCGCAATAGACGCGTCGCCTCGGGACCCGAGTTGATCACCCCGCCGCCCGTGTAGAGCACCGGGGCCTGCGCCGCGGCGAGCATAGCCGCGGCGGTGGCCACATCGGCGCGGGGGGCTTCGACCTGCGGAGTGTAGCGCTGATTGCGCTGGGCCGGGCGACCGTCCCACGCCGCGCTGGCGACCTGGACGTCTTTCGGAATGTCCACCACCACCGGCCCGGGTCGGCCGTGGGTGGCGATGCGGAAAGCTTCCTCGATCGTCGCGGCAAGCTCGGCCGGGTCCTTCACCAGGTAATTGTGCTTGGTGCAATGGCGGGTGATGCCGACGGTATCGGCCTCCTGGAACGCGTCCGAGCCGATCAGCCCGGTGGCGACCTGCCCGGTGATCACCACCAGGGGAATCGAATCCATGAACGCGTCGGCGATTCCCGTGACTGCGTTGGTCGCGCCAGGACCGGAAGTGACGAGGACCACGCCGGGCTTGCCGGTCGAGCGGGCATAGCCTTCGGCGGCGTGTGCCGCGCCGGCTTCATGCCGGACGAGGATGTGGCGGATGCGGTGTTCGGCGAACAGCGCATCGTAGATGGGCAGCACCGCGCCGCCGGGATAACCGAACACGAATTCGACGCCTTGCGCGACCAGGCTTTCGATCAGGATTTCAGCGCCGGATTTCTCGTCCGCCACAATTCACGTCCTTCGCATATGATCGGGCGGGCATACACTGCCACGGCCCCTCAAGAAACGAGCCCGACGCAGTTCTCTGCGCCGGGCCGCCTCTCCACAACAGTTCGGCCTGCCAAGGCGGGCCTTCGGCGGCGCATCTATGAGACAGATTATGGCATGTCAAGCGCTATTCCTGTAATATATGATCTATTATACCGCTTTTGGTGTAACTTTCTGCATCAATCCGAAGCCATGTGGCGGGCGGTTGATGGCGCAACCAGGTGTATTGCCGCTTGGCGTAGTTGCGGGTCGCTTGCTGACCGGCCGCCAACACCGCCTCGCGTGAAAGCTCGCCTGCCACCAGAGCTGCAATCTCACGCACCCCGATCGCCCGCATCACCGGCAACGCCGGATCGAAGCGGCGCGCGAGCAGCGCCTCGACTTCCTCGACCGCGCCACCATCGAGCATCGCCGCGAACCGGGTATCACAGCGCCGGTACAACGCGGCGCGCTCGGGCACGAGGATGACCGCGCGCAAGGCCACCGCTTCGCCGATCCCGCCGTGGGTGTCGCGCTGCCACTGGCCGAGCGTGCGTCCAGTCGAGCGGACAACCTCAAGCGCGCGCGCAGTTCGCGTGCTGTCGGCGGGGGCGATCCGCGCCGCCGCGAAAGGGTCCTCGACCAGCAGCGCGGCGTGCCGCTCGTCCTGCGCCATCCCGCGGACCACATCGCGCACCGCCGGATCGATCGGCGGGACCGGGGCGATCCCGTCGAGAAGGGTGCGCAAGTACAGCCCTGTCCCGCCCACGAGGATCGGCAGCTCGCCTTTTCGATGCGCTTCCTCGATTTCGGCGCGAGCCGCCGCCGCCCAGTCCGCCGCCGTACACGCCTGCGCTCCGTCCCACGTGCCGAACAGGCGGTGTTCGACGCCGCGCATATCCACGGGCGATGGCCGGGCGCTCAGCACGCGCAAGTCCCGATAGACTTGCGCGCTGTCGGCGTTGATCACTGTCGCATTGCCATGCCGCAGCGCCAGTTCGACCGCCAGATCGCTCTTGCCGCTCGCGGTCGGCCCTGCGATGAGCGCCAGCGGCGGCCGGGACGGGACGTTCGAGGAGACTTCCGACGTGCTCATCGCCCGGCTGTTAGCAGACAGCGCCACGCTTGCGGAAAAACTCGACGCCGCACGCGACGAGCTGGACGCGCGCGGCTGGCCCGTGGCGATGGCCGAGCCGGTGACCAGTGGCGAGGCGGCGATCGAACTTCAGCTTCCCGATGGCGATCCCGTCGGGGTCCGCGAGATCCTCGGCCGTCATTTCGCGCCGTGCGATCTGCTGGTGGCGGACCGCGAAATCGTGGTGCCGCAACTGTTCGTCAGCGACATGGATTCGACCATGATCGGGCAGGAATGCATCGACGAACTCGCCGACTACGCCGGGATCAAGCCGCAGATTGCCGCGATCACCGAACGCGCGATGCTGGGCGAGCTCGATTTCCCCTCCGCCTTGCGCGAACGTGTAGCGCTGCTCGAAGGACTTGATGAAAGTGCAATCGCGCAATGCCTGAGCGAACGGATCCGCCCGATGCCCGGCGCCAAGACGCTGGTTGCCACGCTCAAGAGCCGCGGCTGCCACACCGTGCTGGTAACCGGCGGCTTCCACGCCTTTGCCGATCCGGTGGCGGAGGAGTTGGGCTTTGACCGCGTCGTCGGCAATCGACTGGCGGTGGCCGCGGACAAACTCACCGGGGGGCTGGACGGCCCGATCAGCGACAGCACGACCAAGCGGCAGGCGCTTCTCGAGGAAGCCGCTCGACTGGGCGCGGAAACGGTCACTCTCGCGATGGGCGATGGCGCCAACGACATTCCGATGCTGCAGGCGGCCACCTTCGGAATCGCCTATCACGCCAAGCCCAAGGCCCGCGACGCCGCCGACGGCTGGATCGAGCGTGGCGACCTGACCGCGGTGCTCGAACTGCTGGGGATCGCAAAGCAGGACTGGGTCAGGGGTTAGGCCGGTACCGGCTCTTTCTGCCACCACTCGCCGAAATCCGCCTTCGCCCTGTCGGTATAGGCCTGCTTGCGCTGCTTCTTCTTCACCGACGCATCGGGCGGGGGGAACAGGCCGAAGTTGACGTTCATCGGCTGGTAGGTCTCGGCATCGGCGTCGCCGGTGATGTGCGAAAGCAGCGCGCCCAGCGCGGTGGTGCGCGGGGGCGGGGACCAGTCGCGGCCCGCCAGTTCGTCCGCCGCCATCAGCCCCGCGATCAGCCCCACCGCGGCGCTTTCGACATAGCCTTCGCACCCGGTGATCTGCCCGGCGAAGCGGATGTGCGGCATGGCTTTGAGCCGCAACTGGCGGTCGAGCAGGCGAGGTGAATTGAGGAAGGTGTTGCGGTGCAGCCCGCCGAGCCGCGCGAATTCGGCGTTCTCCAGCCCGGGAATGGTGCGGAACAGGCGGACCTGCTCGGCGTGCTTCAATTTGGTCTGGAACCCGACCATGTTCCACAGCGTGCCCAGCGTGTTGTCCTGGCGCAACTGGACCACCGCATAGGCCCAGCGGCCGTTCGGATGCTCCGTGGTTGCCCAGTGCGGGTTGTCGAGGCCAACCGGCTTCATCGGGCCGAAGCGCAGCGTCTCCACCCCGCGCGAGGCCATCACCTCGATCGGCATGCAGCCCTCGAAGTAGGGGGTGTTGGCCTCCCATTCGCGGAACTCGGTCTTTTCGCCCGCGAGGAGCCCGGCGTGGAAAGCTTCGTACTGCTCGCGGCTCATCGGGCAATTGACGTAGTCCTTGCCGCCCTTGTCCCATCTGGCGGCCATCCACGCGATGTCCATGTCGATGCTGTCGCGGTGGACGATCGGGGCGATCGCATCGAAGAACGCCAGCGATTCCGCGCCGGTCGCCGCGCCGATGCTGTGGGCCAGCGCCTCAGCGGTGAGCGGCCCGGTGGCGACGATAGTCAGGCCATCGGCGGGCAGGGCATTTACCCGCTCGCGCACGATCTCGAGCGAGGGCAGGGCGGCAAGACGGCGCTCGACTTCGCGCGAAAACACGTCGCGATCCACCGCCAGCGCCGACCCGGCGGGTACTTTGGCCACTTCCGCCGCGGCCATCACCAGCGAATCGCAGCGGCGCATCTCGTGGTGGAGCAGCCCGACTGCGTTGCTGGTGTCGTCGTCCGAGCGGAAGCTGTTCGAGCAGACCAGTTCGGCCAGCGCATCACCCTGGTGCGCGGGGCTGCGCTCACCGGTTCCGCGCATTTCGGACAAGCGCACCCGCACGCCGCGCCGGGCAAGCTGCCACGCGGCTTCGCTCCCCGCGAGCCCGCCGCCGATGATGTGAACCTGGTGCGTCATGCCAACCCTCATGCCGCTCGTGTCGAGCGAAGTCGAGACACGTGGCGCGACGTGTCTAGACTTCGCGGCCATGCCGCGAAGTTCATCCTGAGCGCATTTTCTCCGAAAATGATGTCGAAGGGCTCGACACGAACGGGTAAGTGGGCGCGCAAGGGGGACCGTAACTTGCCCAAACGCGCCTTGATCGAACGCCGCCCTTGGCTGCTGGCCAGCCTGGTGGCGGGGATATCGTTCACTCTCGTCAAGGACGGTGCGCTGGCCGGGCTGTTCAAGATTGCCTGGAAAGGTGCCGGCGTCTCATTGCTCGCGATTTATGCGTTGTTGCGCGCACCGGGTCGCGACGGCAAATTGCTCGCCGCGGTCATGGCTTTCGGCGCGGCGGGCGACATGGCGATCGAGATCGACCTTGCGGCGGGCGCGGCATTGTTTTTCGTCGGCCACGTCATAGCCATCGCGCTCTACGCGCGCCATCGCCGAACGCGTCTGACGCAAAGCCAAAAGGCAGCGGCGGCGGCGCTGCTGCTCGGAACACCGCTGATCGCGTACCTGCTCCCCGCAGACCGCAGTGCCGCTCCCGCCGTGGCGCTCTATGCACTGGCGTTGGGCGGCATGGCGGCGGCGGCGTGGTCGAGCGCGTTCCCGCGCTATCGCGTCGGGCTAGGTGCGGTGCTGTTCGTCGCTTCGGACCTGCTGATCTTCGCGCGGATGGGACCGCTGACGGCCAGCGCGCTGCCGGGGCTGCTGATCTGGCCGTTCTATTACGCCGGGCAGTTCCTGATCTGCGTGGGGGTGGTGGGGTACTTGCGCGGACGGGAAGTCTAGCCGCCCCAAGCCGCGATTGTCGTCCGGTGCAATTCGCGCCGATACCCTTCGTAGCCACCCGTCGCGCAGTGAAGGACCGAGCGGTTGTCCCACAGGATCAGCATCCCGGGCTCCCAGACGTGGCGATAGACGAACTCGTCGCGCGCTTGCCACGCGGCGATCTGGCGCAGCAGCGGGAAGGCCTCGGCTTCGTCCATGCCCTCGATCCCGACGATATAGCCCAGCGTCGAGAAGAACCCGCGCCGCCCGGTCTCGGGGTGCGCGGGGACCAGCGGGTGGGTTTGGGTCGCGCGCGCCTCCTCGCTCGGCCGGATCGCCATGCTGCGGCCCTCGTCGCGATCGCCGTAGGAACCGTCGGGCGCATAGGCGAGCCGCGCCGAATGGATGGCGATCAAATTGCCCCATTCCGACTGCTGCTCGGGCGGTAGCGCTTCCCACGCGGCGTGCTGGTTGGCGAACAGGGTGTCGCCACCGGACGGTGGGGTATCGATCGCCAGCAGACAGGTTCCCGCGGGCGGGCGGGCCTGAAAACTCCAGTCACTGTGCCAGTTCTCGGCGAACAGCGGGGTCTGCTCGTCGGCCTCGCGCAGGATTGCCGCGATATGCTCGCGCCCCGCGATGGGCGCAAAGAACGGATCGGTCCCGAACCCGCCCAGCGCCAGCGTGAACCGCTCGAGCGCGTCGTCGTCGATGGCATGATCGGGAAAGGATAGCACGTGATGTTCGAGCCACGCCGCGCGAATCGCGGCAACCGTCTCGCTGTCGAGCATGCCTGACAGATCGACCCCAGTGACCCGCGCGCCGCAGGCCTGGCCCGAAGGTTCGACCCTCAGCATCGATCAGGCCTCGCCTTCAGCAGCAGGCTCCTCACCGGCAACTTCTTCCTCCCCGGCATCGATCAGCCTCACCGCGCTGACAACGTGCTCTTCGTCGGACACATTGAACAGGCGCACCCCGGCGCTGCCCCTGCCGATAACCCGCAGCGATTCGAGCGGCAGGCGGATCAGCTTGGCCTGGTCGGTCACCAGCATCAGCTGGTCGTCCTTCGACGCAGCGAAGCTTGCCAGCACCTGCCCGTTGCGCGCGATATTATCGATATTGGTAATGCCTTGGCCGCCGCGGTTGGTGCGGCGGTACTCGTAGGCCGACGAGAGCTTGCCATAGCCGTTGGCACAGACCGTAAGGATAAACTGCTCCTTCTCCGCCAGCTCGGCGAAACGCTCGGCGCTCATCGCCGGCTCGCTGTCCCTGTCGGGCTTCCACGGCGCGTGGCGAAGATAGTCGTCGCGCTCGTCCTGGTCCTTGACCCCGACGCGGTGGAGGATCGACAGCGAGATCACCTCGTCGTCGCCCTTGAGCGTCATTCCGCGCACGCCCGTGGAGGTCCGGCTGACGAATTCGCGAACGTCGTCGGCGGGGAAGCGGATCGCCTTGCCGCACTTCGACGCGAGCAGCACGTCGTCGCCCGGCCCGGTCAGCGCGACGCCGATCAGGCGATCGTCGGAGCCTTCCTCGAAGCGCATCGCGTACTTGCCGTTGCTCGGGATGTTGGCGAAGGCGTCCATCGCGTTGCGCCGCACCCCGCCCTTGGCAGTGGCGAAGACCACGTTGAGCTGGCCCCATTCGGCTTCGTCGGCGGGCAGGGTGAGCACCGCGGCGATCGTCTCGCCCTGGTCGAGCGCGGGGAGCAGGTTGACGATCGGGCGACCGCGCGTCGCCGGTCCGCCCTCGGGCAGCCGCCACACCTTCAGGCGATAGACCTTGCCCGCGGTCGAGAAGAACAGCACCGGGTTGTGCGTGCTGGTGACGAACATCGTCCCCACCGCGTCTTCCTGCTTGGTCGCCATCCCGGCGCGGCCTTTGCCGCCCCGGTTCTGCGCGCGGAAGGTCGAGAGCGCGGTGCGCTTGATATAGCCGTCGAGCGTGACGGTAACGACCATGTCCTCCACCTCGATGAGGTCTTCGTCCTCGAGCCCGTCCCACGCCGGCGCGATTTCGGAGAGGCGCGGGGTGGCAAAGGCGGCGCGCACCGCCGCCAGCTCCTCGCGCATCACCGCGTAAAGCTTGATCCGGTCGGCGAGGATTTCGAGGTAGCCCTTGATCGCCTCGGCCAATCCTTCGAGCTCGCCGCCGATCTCGTCGCGGCCCAGCGCGGTCAGGCGATGGAGCCGCAGCTCAAGTATCGCGCGAACCTGAAGCTCGGACAGGCGATAGACCGCGCCGTCGACTTCCTGCGAGTCGTCGATCGCCTCGACCAGGCGGATGTACGGCGCGATTTCGCCCACGGGCCATTCGCGCACGATCAGCTGCGCGCGAGCCGCAGCAGGGTTGGGCGCGCCGCGGATGATCCGCACCACCTCGTCGAGGTTGGTCACTGCGATCACCAGCCCGAGCAACAGGTGCGCCCGGTCGCGCGCCTTGTTGAGCTCGAACTTGGTGCGCCGCGTGATCACCTCCTCGCGGAAGCGAATGAACGCGTCGATGATATCCTTGAGGCTGAGCAGCTCAGGCCGCCCGCCACGGATCGCCAGCATGTTTGCCGGGAAGCTCGATTGCGCCGGGGTGTGCCGCCACAGCTGGTTGAGCACGACTTCGGGGGTCGCGTCGCGCTTGAGGTCGATCACGACGCGCACGCCCATCCGGCTCGATTCGTCGCGGATGTCGGAGACGCCTTCGATGCGCTTGTCCTTGGCGGCTTCGGCGATTTTCTCGACCAGACCGTTCTTGCCGACCTGGAACGGGATCGCGGTGAGCACGATCGAACGGCGGTCGCCGCGGCCTTCCTCGATCACATGGCGCGCACGCATGATCACCGATCCGCGCCCCGTGGCGTAGGCGCTGCGCGCGCCTGCCGAACCAAGGATCAAGGGCGCCGTGGGGAAGTCCGGGCCGGGTACGATCGCCATCAGCTCTTCGAGCGAGATCAGCGGCCCGCCCTCCATCTGCCGGTCGATCGTCGCCAGGCAGGCATCGATCACCTCGCCCAGGTTGTGCGGCGGGATGTTGGTCGCCATCCCCACCGCGATTCCCCCTGCGCCGTTGACCAGCAGGTTGGGGAAGCGCGCGGGGAGTACGGTCGGCTCGCGGCGCGAACCGTCGTAGTTGTCGGTAAAATCGACCGTGTCCTTGTCGAGATCGTCGAGCAGGCTGTTGGCCACTTTCGCCAGCCGCGCCTCGGTGTAGCGCATCGAGGCCGGCGGGTCGGGGTCCATCGAGCCGAAGTTGCCCTGACCGTCGATCAGCGGCAGCCGCATCGACCAGTCCTGCGTCATTCGCGCCAGCGCGTCGTAGATCGAGCTGTCGCCATGCGGATGGTAGTTGCCCATCGTGTCGCCGACGATCTTGGCCGACTTGCGATAGGCGCGCCCCGCTACGAACCCGCCTTCGTTGCTGGCGAACAGGATGCGGCGGTGGACCGGCTTGAGGCCGTCGCGCACATCGGGCAGTGCGCGGCTCACGATCACGCTCATCGCGTAATCGAGGTAGCTGGTCTTCATCTCCTCGACGATGTCGATCCGCTGGATCTCCGGATCGGACGAGGGCGGTGGGGTACCGGGAATGGCGCTGTCGTCGCTCACGTGGCGTAAGGTCTCGCTGTCGTTTCAGGGATTGCCCCCGGCCTACGGGAACCCGCGGCAAAAGGCCAGCAAGGCGCTGGGGAACGACCCCGCGGCAAGGCAGTTTTCCACATGTCGCTGGGTTAAAACTGAACGGGGTCCGCAATGGTCATTCAAACACGGTTCAGCGCCCCGGCCCTAGCGGCGCTCATGGTTGCAAAAGCGGGCATTTCGGCCCACTAGCGCGACGCACAAACCAGTTTCGGCACGCCGGACGAACCGGCCCGCCAAGGAGAGAACGAATGGGTCTTTTGAGCATGGGCAAGAGCCGCAACCTGCTTTCGACGGCGCTCGTAGCGAGCCTCGCTCTCGGTGCGTTGGGAGCCAGCGCGACTCCGGCATTCGCACAGAAGAAGGAGAAGGCGGCCAAGCCCGGCAAGATTGCCTATTCCAAGGAGTTTGTAGCGGTCGCTGCGCCGCTCCAGGTCAAAGTCGATGCGATCAAGGCCGCCAAGGCCAAGGGCGCCGCGGGTGAGGCCGAACTCGCCACCGCCAGCGCGGGCGCTGCCGCGATGATGCAGGCGGTCGAGGCCGCCGCGATCAGCGGTGACGAAAAACTCGCCGCTGGACAGCTCGGGGTCAACCTGGGTGGATTCATCAACGACATCGCGATGCGCCAGCGCGCGGCCAAGCTGATCCTCGATAGCGGCAAGCTCGATCCCGCCAAAGTGCCCGACTTCCAGTTCTACCTCGGCAGCTTCGCCTATTCGAACAAGGATTATGCCACCGCATCGTCCGCGCTCGCCGCGGCTGTCGCCGCCAACTATGCGGACGATCAGGCAGGCGAATTGATGGTTGATTCCTATGCCCGCGCCGGCCAGCCCGCGCAGGGCCTCGCGCTGCTCAAGCAGGCGGTCGCGGCCAAGCGCGCCGCCGGCCAGCCGGTTCCGCAAAGCTGGCTCAAGCGCGCCAACGTCACCGCCTACAACGCCAAGCTGGCGCAGGAATCGATGGACTGGGCGCTGACCCAGGTCGAACTCTATCCGAACAACTTCAACTGGCTGGGCTCGGCGCAATTGGTCCGGCGCTTCGCCAACTACACGCCGAACGAGACGATCGACCTGTTCCGGCTGATGATGCGCTCGGGCGCGTTCGACAACGATCCCAAGCTGCTGGGCAACGAGTATCGCGAATACATCGAAGCCGCCGATCCGCGCCGCCTGCCCGGAGAGGTAATCCGGGTGATCGACAAGGGCACCGCCTCGGGCGCGCTGAGCGGCGCGTACGTGACCGAATCGCGCACGCTCGCCAACGCGCGGATGGCTGCGGACAAGGCCTCTCTCCCCGCCGCCGCCGCCCGCGCCGCGTCGTCGAGCAGCGGGCTCGACGCGCTCTCGACCGGCGATGCATACCTCAACTATGGCGATGCGGTGAAGGCCGAGGCGCTCTACAAGATGGCGCTGGGCAAGAGCGGGGTGGACAAGGACCGCGTCCTGACCCGGCTGGGCATCGCCCAGTTCGACCAGGCCAAATACGCCGAGGCCCGCGCCAGCTTCAAGCAGATCGGCGGCACGCGTGCGCCGCTCGCGCGGCTGTGGCTGGCGTTCGTGAACAGCAAGAGCCCGTCGGTTTGAGGGCGGCATCCGGGAGTCCCCGCGAGCCGTAGGCGACGCGAAGCGTCAACGCGGGGACCTCAGGCCTCCACACACAAGCCCCTGAGACCCCCGCCTTCGCGGGGGATCACAAGGAAAATACTGGACGGGCGGCTGGAGACGGCCGCCCGTTTTGTTTGGCGCGGCGAAGCTGTCCTTCTGCTTGCTACCCGAAGCAGACATCGCCTGACGAGCCTGGAGAGCGCTCTTACAAGTGTGACTAGAACGGATGCCGAGGTTGATGTAACTCCGACCGTCAGGAGACGGCGATGCAGAGACGCAGCGCTGCGTTACGGGCCTTCATATTCGCGTCACTAGCCGGGGCGACAGTGCTGTTGCTTGGCTGCGCACCGGCCCCTCGAGGAGCGGTGGCTAGTGGCGAGTCCAAAGGTTCTGCCGCCGCCGCATCGTTCGAAAGCGGCAAGGTCGTGATTGCAGGCGACTTTGATGCTGAGGCCCCGCGTTATTCTCCCAACGGCAAGGACATCGCGTTCACGATTGAACGCGGAGGCACGCAGGACGTGGCCGTCATGCCGGCAAGTGGCGGCACTCCAAGTCTCATAACGAGCGGCGGCCACAACATGCATCCCGCTTGGTCTCCTGACGGGACGCGGCTTGTTTTTATCTCGCATCGAGCCGGCGGAGCTGACTTGTACACGGTCCCGCTGCGAGGCGGCGGCGCCAGCCGCATCACGCACTCTGGCGCAGACAAATCGGCTCCCGATTGGTCTCCGGATAACCGCACCATCGTCTACTCATCGAATGAGGGCGGCAATTGGAACATCTGGTCGGCGCCCGCCCTCGGTGGAACGTCTCGGAGGCTGACGGATCATCCTGGGGACGAATGGAACCCGAGATATTCCCCGGACGGGCGGTTCATTCTCTTCTCAACGAACTGGGGCGAGAATGCCAACATTGATGCATGGATGATTCCTGCGGGAGGTGGTGAGCCAATCAGATTGACATCCGGCCTCGACGATGAGGTTACACCGGCTTGGTCGCCGGATGGCCGCCGGATCGCTTTTTTCACCGATCTCGGCGGCCTGTTCGTGATGGACCTCGCATCAGGAGAACGCACGAGCATCGCTTCCGGTGAAGGCTTTCACGATATTCTGTCATGGTCGCCAGATGGGTGGTCGATCCTCGCCTCTCGCAATCCGGAGCTTTTTCGGCTTTTCGAAGTCACTGTAGAGCGGGGCGGACCACGCCCGCTCGGTCTTCAAGCATGGAGCGTGTGGACCCCGGATGTGTCTCGCCGGACCGGTGCAATCGCGTTTTCCAGAATGGTTGAATCGGGTAACGGCGATGTATGGGTTTTGCCGCGCCGTGGCGTCCAGCCAAAGCGGCTTACAACTGACACGGCGCCGGATTTGCACCCTGCCTGGTCTCCCGATGGGAAGCGTATCGCATTCGTGTCGCGGCGCGAGGGAGCCCATAACGGCGACATTTGGGTCATGTCGACCACGGGCCAAGTGGCGAAGCGGTGGACCACTTTAAGGAGCGCGCATCGACCACGCTGGTGCAACGGCCACTCGATCGTCTTTCAGAGCGATCGGGGCGCAGATGGTCTGAACCACATCTGGATGATCTCTGCAGACGGGCAGCTTCGACAACTGACGCACGGCCGCAGAAAGGTCGATCCGGATTGTGTTCTGGCAACCGGGGATTTGCTCTACTCAGCCTCGTCTGGCGCAGGTGCCGCGTTGTTTCGTCTGCCAGTGGGCTCTCTAGAACCCATCCAGCTTACCAGAGACGGAGCGTTGGCTCGCTTCCCACGAGCCTCTCCTGATGGAACATCCGTGGCATTCATCTCCAATCGAGACGCCAGCCGCGAAATCTTCGTCATGCCAATCAATGGCGGAGTAGCTCGTCAGCTAACGAACGATGGTGGAGAGAAATCCCCACCCGCCTGGACTCCAGACGGGAAAAACATCGTCTACAGCATCAGACGAGGACGAAGTCAGATCAGGAGGTATTCAGCCTCGCGAGTTCAACCCTGATCGGCCCCTCCCGGTGAATGTCCGAATTCCACCCCTTTGCGGCCCTCGGCCGCAAGCGGCATGAAAACTTTCCTACATCGCCGAAATCTGTCTTAACCTGCGCGATGAAGCATTATCCGCCGCGCCGCGCCGCCCGCCATGTCCGCGTTCCCGCATTCGTCCCCGTCGCGTTGCGCGCGCGCAGCGATGGCTGGACGCCCGCTCGCCAGGTGGCTTTCCTTGCCGCACTGGCGCAGCGCCGATCGGTCGCGGGGGCGGCGCGGAAGGCCGGGATGGCGCGCGAGACCGTCTATCGCCTGCGCGGCAGGCCCGGGGCCGAGAGTTTCGCCGCCACCTGGGACGCGATCCTCGGCCGCACCGAGCCGGCGCGGCG
>JAUYQH010000047.1 GCA_030697365.1 Novosphingobium sp.
CCTGATCAGGCACTGGCTCCCGGCCACACCACCCGCACCCGTCGCCGCCTGACAACGTCCCGCCCTCGCGCAGCCGACACATCTTCAGGAATTAACACCACACCCAGCCGCGCCGCCAAAATCGCATTGTTCACGGGCGACGAGCTCGCGCTGGACGGTGGACGCTACAACATCGACACGTTGACCGGTAGAGGCGCGCCCCGGTTGGAGCGCGCCTCGATCGCTACGCTGCCAGCGCGAAGGTCTGCTTGATCTTCGCGTCGCAGGCCAGGTTGGGGTGCCAAGCTGCCGCAGTGACTTGCATCACCATCAGCAGATCATTGGCATCCAGGTAGGGTCGGAGGAAGTCGCGTAGGCTGGAAGCAGTCCCAGTCCAGCGGACGAACCATGCTGACTGTTGGTAATGGACTGCTCCGGGCAACGACGAGATCACCTTGATCAGGGTCGTGTAGTCCTTGCCAGGACGGCGGAGGTCGTAGGTAATTGCAAACGTGCTCATCGGTAGGGCGCCTCCTTGGCGCGATGAGACCGCTTGACCTGCCACCCGAGCCCGCGCATTGTGCACGAACCTTCACAGGGGAGACACCAGCGCGGCCTCGAAGTTGCTGCTGGTCGATCGGAGCCGGGCCTGTCAGCCCGGCTCTTTTCGTTTGTCACGATCCATAGTGCCTCACGCAGGAATCGGCGCAAGAGGGTAAAGGCGTTGATAACTGCGCGATTCGTCGCAAGTATCACTTGCTTTGGCGCAACGCATTACTCGGTGCAGCGCAGCGACTCGGCTAATTTCGTCATCCCGCAACGAGCGCCAGTCCTAATTTTCATCCTCGAAAATATTTTTCAGTTTTCCGACGGTATGGGGATAACTTGCGCGTCCGCATCGATTTGACGCGGGAGTGACGGCGTGACGGAAGCAATGACCGCAACCATGGGCACATATTCCTCGCTCTCATCCACCCGGGCTGATCCGCGAGCAGGCTTTTAGGTCACCCGACACGATCATCTCGGAATGGTGTGCCTCACCCCCCGGAAGTCGCAGCTACCGAGCGAGTCCTAAGCGGGCGTTCGAGAGCGAGGCATGAAACACGGTGGAGAATGACTCTACTGCCTCCAGTCCCATTGTCCGTTATCCGATGTGCCCGTAGGGACTTCGCATGGCTGACCGAACGGACGATCTCGAACTGGTGCGCGGCTCGGGCAACGTCTTTTCTGACTTCGACGCGCCTGGCGCCACAACGGCCGCCGCCGGCATCCAATGCACCAGATTGAATGCCAATGGCAGGGCATCCCCTGAGGCAGTGCTGACGGTCAATGTAAACTGTCAGGACGTGGGCACGTTCGACGCTGGTATTTATTCCAATCTCGAAGACTTCATGACTCCGGGACCGAACACCATCAAACTGACGTTTTCCGGCCCGGGCGACCGAATGGCCAACGCACAGCTGCGCTGCCTGCGACCGGGCCAGGCTAGCACGCGGAATGCTATTTTGACGCTAACGCCGAGCGCCAACCGGCTGACTGCGCAGGCTCAGGTCAATTACGTTCCCCGGTAAGGTCGGGTCGTGATCATCAAGTGACCCGCGATCAAGAGTTATGGGCCTGTGCGCTGGCTGTCGAACGCGAACATGGCGCTGGCGCGTTCCTGCACGCTGCAATGGAAATTGACCGGCTGGACGCTGCTGGGCAGCCGCACGCGGCTACGGTGTCAGGCGACGATCGGCGGCAGCAGCGAGGAGATCATGCTCGACCTGGCCGGCCGACAGCTTTTCGGGCGGTGAGCAAGCGGCCCGCTCACACCGCGTCGATCATCACCTGATTAAGGGTTTCTTCGTCGCAATAGAGAATTGGCGTCTGGAAGCGTCGAGTTAGCGTCTCGACCTGGCTCCGAACTCGATCCGCGAATTGCGCGACCGAAAGCCCAGGCTGGCCGAGTGCGTTGGCGATAGCGATGGCAAATGGGCTGCTAGAGAGATCCGGCGCGGTGTCGAGCGCGCGTTGTTCGGGGCTCGACGAGAAAAGGAGCGAAAGGCCAGGATGGTGATGCAATCCCATCGAGTTTGGAAGGTCACCGCGTAATAAATGGTGCCTCCTTGGATGCGCTGCCAGCGCCATTTGTTGCGGAGTGAAGGCGATCTCGATGAGACCGAAATCGCAAAATATGTGCGCCTTGGCTTTGTTCGCCGTTGTCGCCGTTCCCAGCTTGATAGCTAAACCCCGCCGTTCGGCACCCTTCGTGCGGTTGTCTGCCGGCGGTGGCGGCGCGGTCAAGGCCGCGACAATCTCGCCGACTGAAATCAGCGTGTAATTGGCTGGACTAGGAAGGGGATTGGAGGTCGCCACGGTTGCCTGAGGCTCATCGACGATGCCTCTCACAATCGACTTCGGGAGAGACCTCCATTGCGAACGTGGGATTGCAGGAACCAACATCCAGGCGTCAAACTCCTGTGCACCGCCATGGCCGCTGAGGTAAGCGAAGCGCCTGTTGAAATCCTTGGCGGCTATCTCGCGGCTGGCGGCGAGGATTTCTTCGCGGCTTGCATCGAACAGCGAGGTAACCGTGGCTCCGAGCCTCTCAAAGTCGCGAGCGAGGCGCCGAGCGTCTTCATGAGGCGTGCGCAACTCATTTTCTTCCGAGTATCGCGGGTACTCCTGGTTGGCGACGATCAGCACTCCGGCCCCGTCGAGCCGCGGGTTCGACTTGACACGCCGCCGCGCCGCCACGCGCTGACCGTCGAGGCGCAGGTCGCGCCCGGCCTGATCGTAAATCGCCGGGCACTGGTTGTGACCCACGCCTTGCGCAGCGACAATGACCTCTTCGCGCACGTTCTTGACGATGTCGTCGATCAGCGTGCTGCCATCCATCTGCTCGAGGAGATAACGGGTGAAGACGCCGTTGCTGCTGGCGTCGCCTTCGCCAAGACTGTCGAGCGCGAACTGACCTTCACCCGCCGAGTAGGCCACATAGAAGCCGCCGGGCGCATTGATCGAGGCAAAGCCCGCCCCCAGCCCGGGGATTGGCATGTCGACCGGATCGTTGCGGCAGGCATCAAAAATGGCGATGCACTGACGCGGTTTGCTGCGTGCGATTGCATTGAGCAGCTCGCCCGCTTGGAGCGAACTCTCTAGGAGCCGTGCGGCGTCGGTCCCGTCGGCGTCGGCAGGAAGGATGAAGTTCTGGCCGGCCACCTGGATGCCGTGACACGCGGCGAAGACGAATGCGGAGGTATCGGGCGTAATCTTGGCTAGGAAGCGCTCGAGCCCGGCAAGCAGTTGCTCGCTTCCGGAGTTCTCGAGCACGACCGCATCATAGCCGAACTGAGCGACCTTGGCGGCGATCGAGCGCGCATCGTTTACCGCGCGCTCGAGCGGGCGGAGGGAGGCGTAGCGATCGATGCCCAGGATGAGAGCCGCGAGGTTGCCCGTTTCGGCCGCCCTTGCCGGGAATGCGCCGAGGAAAGAGCCGCCAGCCCAGGCCGCGGCGCCGCCAAGAACTTCGCGCCTGTGTGCCATTGCGATCCGCGAACCTCCCCGCACTTCTCCACGCCGGCCGGACGACCTTCGGCGAGCCAACTCTACCTCGTCCGGTCGAGCGCACGCAACGGTTCTCGCCGAGAATCGCTGGCGGGAAGTGCTGAAGCGGATTGACAACGCCGCGACCAACACCGGCTGGAACAGCCAGAAGTCCACCACAGAACTCAGCCGCTCGAGCGGGTCACCCGCTGCTGACAATGCCGCCAGCCGCTCGTCGACATCGAAGCAGCCCGCCTGCGCCATCGATTATCGCACCGTTACCAGACCGATCTGACCGACGCGGAGTGGCTTTTGATCGCCCATCTGCTGGCGGCGGCGCGGACCACCGGCCGACCGCGCGAATGGCCGATGCGCGAGATCGTGAATGCGATTTTCTATGTCCTGCGGGGCGGCATCGCCTGGCGGTTGCTGCCCAAGGATTTCCCGCCCTGGCCGACGGTGTACCGCTGGTTCGCCAAGCTGCGCGACGAGACCGTGTTCGAGCGGATGAACCACGCGCTGGTCATGGCGGACCGTCAGCGGATGGGGCGCGAGGCCAGTCCCAGCGCCGCGATCATCGACAGCCAAACCGTCAAAACTGTTGACGGACGCTGCGAGCTGACACGTCTCGAAAGACGAAAACGGGGCCGGTTGCTGCCCGAGCGGTGTCGGATCTGCGCTAGGGATTCCTGCCGGGCGGCTCGCCACCTCATTGCGGCCATTGCGAGGACCGGTGACCCTGCCCGACAGCGGTGG
This sequence comes from Novosphingobium sp., assembly GCA_030697365.1. Taxonomy (GTDB): domain Bacteria; phylum Pseudomonadota; class Alphaproteobacteria; order Sphingomonadales; family Sphingomonadaceae; genus Novosphingobium. The sequence continues at coordinate 4,264 of JAUYQH010000047.1, forward strand.
TGATTTTTCGCATCGCTAAATGACGCAGTGGAGCGATACTTGCCTGTCAAGCCCGGCACGCCTGAAACTAACCTGTCCCGGCCAAGCCCCGCAACGCGCCACTAACTACGACCGAGTGCGAAAAATGCCCGCTCGACATCGACGGCTCGCCATTGCCGTTCCTTCCCGTCCCAATCACCCCACCGAAGTTCAGACGCATTCAGCTCCGCAGCCTTTGCTGAACACAACTTTGCCCACCCTTCGTAGGCTACAGCCTTTTCGTCCAAGCGATGCTGACCGCTCGTCGGGACGTAGAGTCCTTTCAATCGAGGGTCATTACTCTTCTGCAGCCGTAGCGAGATGACCTCATCGAAAACGCATTCAGTTGCCGGCGCCGAGAAAGCCAGCAGCTTTGAAGCAAACGCCAACCCATGGTGCTTCAGCTTCATCCCTTCCCGGATCGCCGCCTGACGCTTGCCATCATCCAACAGGCTCGAGATGGTTCGAACCGCCTTCGTGATCACCGATTTTGGGTCACCGTTGCGTTTGCCTTGGCCGGCGACGATCTTTGCTCGTGAAAGCGCCCGTTCTTTAGTGTGTCGACGGTCACGACCCTGCGCGAAGCCCCAGAAAGTGACTGAGGCTACGCCAAGCAAGACCTGTTCGTCGTCTTCAGATCTCAG
>JAUYQH010000056.1 GCA_030697365.1 Novosphingobium sp.
ACGCCGAGCCCGGTCATCGCCCGGTGCATGGTCTGGATGATGTCGCCACGCGCCGCGAGCTGCCGCAATGTCGGCTCGACATCCGGCTTGAGCATCCAGAAGCCGGGAGCGATCTGTGTCGCCAGGCCCATCCGCTCGAGCTTGCCGGCGCGCGCGATCAGATGCCGCTCGATGTCGGCCTGCGGGCGCGACGGGTCAGGGCGAAGATCGGCGACATTGCCCAGTTCGCCGGCCATGCGCTGCAACCGCCGGTCGAGGCTGGTCCAGCGGTCGGCATCGATCTCGCGGCGGAGAGACCGATCGATCTCGCGCTCGGTGCGCGGTCCGAGCTCGATGGTCACGCGCTCCTCGGCGCGGGAGCGCATGCCTTCGCGGATGTAGTCCTTGTCGATGACGAGATCACGGCCGTCATCGGCTAACCCTCGCACCAGGATATGGACGTGAGGGTTGTCGGTGTTCCCGTGATCGACCGCGACCCAGTCGAGGCGGGTGCCGAGATCGGCCTGCATGTCCGTCAGCAGTTCGCGGGTGAACGCGCGCACGTCGGCGAGCTCGCTGGCATCTTCGGGCGAGACGATGAAACGGAAATGATGCCGATCACCGGCACAACGCTCGGCGAACGCCTTCCCATCTGCCGGATCACCGCCGCTACCGAACAGCTGGGCGTCGTTCCCGTCCCGGGTCACGCCCTCGCGCTCGAGGTAAGCGATGTGCCGCGAAAGCGGCGCTGCCGAGAACCGCGACCCTGCATGCCGGACGACCCGTGCCTTGACCAGCACGCGGCGCTGGCCCTGGCGGGTCCGCGCGCGAAGTGCGGCGCTGCGCCCGCGAGCCTGACGACCGGTTCCACGACGGCCACCGCCGGCAAGGCCGACGCGTCCGGCCTTGTTGGACAACGCGCGGATAGGCGGACAAAAAACCCCCGCCGAAGCGGGGAGAGGCCGGGAGGCTGATTGCCCGACTCGGGTCGCGTGAGTCGGGGCAATGAACCAGGCTCCTTTGCGGAGCGCGATGCAAGCGCGTTAGCTTTTGCGCTCGATATCCGCCGACGCACGGGCACTCACCACTGTCAGCGTCCAGCGGGGGTCGAACCTTACCGGGAGGGATCATGCTGACCCTACAGGGCTGATCACCATCGCTTCAATCATCGCCTGCATCAGAACCGGGATCGGTACGGGCACGCTCGCGCTGACCCACCGGGCATTGCGAGCGCGCCGCTGGCCAAACGCGCCGATCCATTCCCCTCCATGCATCCGCCACGCCCGCTGGAGCGGCAGGAGATAGCACCGCCGGGAGGGAGCCGAAGGCGTAGGTTATGCAAATCGCACGCCAGCGGCTTCTGAACCCAGCCTGGCGGATGTCGGGCCTCGTCCGACCATTCCTCGAGCAGCACATCGGGCCAGTCCCTGGCGCGGACCTTCTCATCGACGGCGTAGTTCCGCCCGCAGGCGAGGGTTAGCACGCGGTCAATACCGACTCGCTGCGCCCAGCCGTCGTCACGGACGCTCACGGCGCTGATCAGTGTCGGGAAAGCCTGCCGGTACAGGTCCAGCCACAACGGCGCGTCGGCGTAGGATTGCGAGAGGGTGAGGCTGGCGTCGAAGTCGTGCATGGTCGGCAAAGGGATACCTCCGACGCCACCAACGCGCACCCTTCGATCTGGGCTCCGTTCACCCTCGTCGGCGAGAGCGAATGACCAGTGGGGCTGATCCCGAACAATTACGGCGTGAGGTTCAAGATGACTGATTACAAGTTCGCCCCAACCACGCTGGACGAGTGATCGAGCACCGCTCCCGCGAGTCCGAGCCGGCAGAACCAGCGATAGGCGAAGGTGAGGTGCATCTCCTCGCACAGGCGGCGCTCCGAGCGGATGCCCATGCGATAGCCGATGATCAGCATCCGGATCATCAGCTCGGGATCGATTGAGGGCCGCTCCGTCTCGCTGTAATACGGCCTCAGGTGCTCCTGGAGCCCACCAAGATCGACGAACCGGTCGATCGCTCGCAGCAGCCCAATGCGCATGGTTCGGGCGGAATATGCGGGCTCATCCCGCTATCAGCCGCGCGATGCCAGCAAGACGGCAACCATCACCGCCAGGAATGCCGAAATGGCCTGCCAGACCAGAACCGGGTTCCTGGCCAGAAGCGGGCGGTTATGCGGTCCAGCCAGAGCTGGATTGGGATGTGACAGGTCGTAAACGAATTCCGAGAGTTCCGGGTAACGGCTTGCGGGATCGATCGCGCATGCCTTTGCAATGGCGGCATCCATCCAGTCCGGCACCGAAGGGTTGCGTTCGATGACCGGTGTGTAGCGCAGCTTTTTCTGCGCCGCCCGGCTCGTCGCGTTGGCAAGGCGAGGACCATAGGGAAGTTCGCCGGTGAGCATCCGGTAAGCGATCACGCCGAGCGAATAGATATCCGAAACCGGGCTGGCTGGCTGACCGAGATAAAGTTCGGGCGCGCTGAACTGCATCGTGCCGGCAAACATGGAGTTGTCGGCCCCAGGTGCCACTTCCTCGAGCCCGGCGACCTGAACCGATCCGAAGTCGATGATCTTCGCGGTGGCTTCGGCATTGATGACGATGTTACGCGGGCGAAGATCGCGGTGGATCATCTCGCGGCGATGCAGTGCCTGCAGCCCGGCGGCGATCTGCTTCACGATTGACCGGACCAAGGCGAGGTCCGGCTGCTGGTGATCGTTCATCCAGACATCGAGCGTCTGGCCTTCGACATATTCCGTGACGCAGTATGCATAGGCGCGCCGATCACGCACCGGTGCCGCTTGCAGCAGGTGCGGATTGCTCACCCTGCGCGCGACCCATTCCTCAAGCAGCAGGGCTTGCATCTGCGCCCCGTCATGCGCGTGATCGGTCGCGGGAACCTTGATGGCCACCCGCTTGCCGCTGCCGCTGTCGCGCGCAAGATAGACATGGCTTCGGCTGCCCGAATGAATTTCGCGCTCGATTGCGTACCCTTCGAAAACCTGCCCCGGCGTCAATCGCGGTGCGGGGGGCAGGGTGGCCTCCGCGCCGACCAGATCGTCGAGACTGCCTTCGGGCAGGCTGTCGATGCTCACTATCTGGACAGTCAGGTTATCGGGACTGCCGTTCGCCAGCGCTGCTTCGGCGATCAGGCGCGCGGCACCGTCGAGATCGCTCGACTGCGTAACAATCGCCGCCATCGACGTATCGGGGAGATATTCATGGACGCCGTCCGTCGTCAGGACGAAAACATCGCCTGCCTGCAGCGGCACCTGGCGGTAATCGATTTCGACATGGCGATCGGTGCCCATGGCCCGGCCGAGATAGCTTTCGCCGCCACCCAGATAAACGCGGTGAGCGTCCGTCAGCGGTTCGAGCGACTGGCCGCACAGCCGGGCGACACGCGCGTCGCCGATGTGGAACAGGTGGGCGAGGCGGGACTTGAGCACCACGCCCGTAAACGTGCAGACCATGCCGCGCTCACGGCTTTCGTCGGTCAGGGTGCGGCCGTGGGCGCGCTGGTTGTGGGCGTGCATCCAGCTGTTGGTGGCTGCGATGACCCGTTCCGCGCAGGTCTGCACCGACAATGCATCGGACGTGGCATAGTAGTCGGAGAGGAAGCTCTTGACCGCGGTCTCCGCCCCCGCCGCGCCCAAGGCGCTGGTGCTGATCCCGTCGGCAAGGGCGATTGCGATCCCCTTGCTGACCAGTTCACCGCCCTCGGGCACCAGCAGGCCGTGGAAGTCCTGATTGGCTTCCTTGGCTCCGGCGCCCGAATACTGGCCGAACGATATGGCGAGTTGGCTTCGCATGTTTTTTTGCCTCTCCGGCCCTGCGTGGCGTCACCCCTCGGCAGGGCCGGAAATTCGGTTTGATCAGCGCACGATGCGGGCCGGCGAGGTGCGGACGTGGGTCGAATACAGCGTCAGGCCGGTGAATGTGAGGCCGCCGACCAGATTGCCCAGGACGGTCGGAATCTCGTTCCACCAGAAGTAGTCGCCGATAGAGAATTCCCCTCCCATCATCATCGCGATCGGGAACAGGAACATGTTCACGATCGAATGCTCGAACACCATGTAGAAAAACAGCATGATTGGCATCCACATGGCAATCACCTTGCCGCTGACATGGGTCGAGATCATCGCGCCGACAACGCCGGTCGAGACCATCCAGTTGCACAGCATGCCGCGCACGAAGATCGTCATCCACCCGGCAAAGCCGTATTCGGAGTAGCCGAGCGTGCGGTCAACGCCGATCGACGCGAGCTTTTGCCCGACCGCGCTCGGCTCGGTCTGGAATCCCATCGTGAAGTAGATCGCCATCAGCAGCGCCGTGGTCAGCGCGCCCGCGAAATTGCCGGTAAACACAAGGCCCCAGTTGCGCAGTACGCCGCCCCAGGTGCAGCCGGGCCGCTTGTCCCAGACGGCCAGCGGGGCCAGTACGAACACGCCGGTGAGGAGGTCGAAACCCAGCAGGTAGAGCATCACGAAGCCGACCGGGAACAGGACGGCACCGGCCAGCGGCTGCCCGGTCTGCACCGTGATCGTCACCGCGAAGGCGGCAGCGAGCGCCAATGTGGCCCCCGCCATGAACGAGCGGATCAGCGTGTCCTTGGTCGACATCAAGATCTTCGATTCGCCCGCGTCGACCATTTTGGTGACGAATTCACTGGGCGCTAGATAAGCCATGTTCGATCCCTTTTTGCTGTGATGAACCGATGCGGGCGCGGCGTGCCGCGCCCACCTGCGGGGTCAGACTTCCTTCAGCCCGTTGACCTGGTGGTTTCCGGTCGCGCCGTAGTAGCGGTAGGGCAGGAACTTGCCGTGCATGACGATCTTGACCCGGTCGCCCATCGGGTCGGGCAGTCGTTCCATCGCGAAGTCGAAATCGATCGCCGACATGATGCCATCGCCGAATTCTTCCTGAATCAGTTCCTTCCAACTCGTGCCGAAGATGTTCACGAGCTCGTAGAAGCGGTAGACGAGCGGGTCCGTCGGCGGGGCGGTGAACGTGCCGCGATAGGGCACTTCCTGGATCAGCCGGGTCTCGTTTTCGCTGAGGCCGAACAGTTCGGCGGCCGCCGCGGCCTGGGCTTTGGTGAACCGCATCTGCCCGAGTACGCCGGCGGTGACGAGGACCGGCGCCGCGCCCCCGATGGTCTCGCAGATGTGGGCCCAGCTCCAGCCATTCTCGCGCTTGATGTCGAGCAGCTTCTCGGTGAGGTCCTGACGTTTCATTTCATACTCCTTTCAAAAATTTTCATGTGATCAGAAGGCCCATTCGGCCGAGACCCAAAACTTGCGGGTATCGGTGGCAAAGCCGCGGGCGTCGTAATCGGCGTACTTCACCAGGAAGAGCGTGCGGCCGAGCTTGGCGGTGGCGACGAAGTCGATCTCGTCGCCATAGCGAATGCCGCCGCGGTCGCTGTCAAAGCGGTGGTAGATGACGGAGGCGGTGATCGGCCCGATGCCGGCGGGCCTGGGCAGAACCAGGCCGATGGTCGCGTACTTGTCGCGAATGCCGCCCGGCGGCGTGGTCAGGAACTTGTCGGCGAACCCCTGGAACTTGTGCAGCGTCGCCAGCGGCGTCTGGAAAGCGGCAGGGGCGCCGTCCTTGCCGGCACCCAGGGCCTCGTATCCGGCCGAGAGCCGCAGCGCCTTGTGTTCGATGCCAAACTCGCCCAGCCGGTAGTCGGAGGAATAATCGATGGGATGGTTCGCGGTGTCGCTCTGGCGCGCGTAGCTGGCGGTGTAGGTTACTCGGGTATCCTGCCCGACCGGCAGCGCGCCGGCCGCGCGCAGGCCGTAGGTCTGGCCGGAATTCGCCCGCAGCACGGCTCGCTCCTGCTCGATCAGATAGGCAAAGCCGGTGATCGTGACGGGCTTGGTCTTGTAGGAGACATTGACCAGGACGCTGTCACCGCCGATCGCGGTGGGACGCGCGCCGAAGCCGTCGATCCCGTTAATCGTCCGGACCGACCACAGGTACGTCGCATCGACCTTGAGCCGCGCGACCCCGGTCCATTCGGCACGGACGGCATCGAAGGTCTGCTCGTTCTGCCGCCAGGCGACGGCCCCGACGAAGCGCTGATCATCGAGGTTGATGCGTTGCCGCCCGGCTGTCACCACGGTACCGGCGACAGCGCGCACCTGAATCTGGGCGCGGTTCAGCTCGATGTTCTGCGGATCGACGACGAGGGGATGGGCCGTCCTGCCGTTGGTGCCGCTGTTGTAGCGCTCGACGATGGCCAGCAGGCCCTCGCCCTCGATCAGCGCCGAGAAGGCGCCGGCGTCGGCTTGCACACCAGCTCGCACGCGTGCCGTCACAGCGTCGGCTTCGCGCGGCAGCCCGTCCTGATCGACGGCTTCGTAACGCAGGCGCGTATCGATTAGCGGGGTCACCTTGACGGGCTCCGCCGCGGCAGGGTTCGCGCCCAACAGCATCATCCCCAGCGCGATCGTCTTGCCATGCATCTATTGCCTCCGAGCCTTTCGTCAGCAATACGTCACCGGGCCTGCAGCCGCCACGCGGGTTCGGCTCGGCGGCATTCTTTTCCAATATTCTGATAATACAGCATAAACTCTGCCTTATCTGGTCACGAAATTTCCCGGTTTACGAAAACTCGCGATTATGAATCACGAAATCACAAGATTTGACGCCGGCTTCGCCGCAGCCGCCTTTCACGATTCGCCGGAAGCCATGCTTGTCGTCGATCCTGTCGCGGACCGCGTCGTCGCGGCAAACCGGCAGGCAGAGGCATTGTTGGGCGTGCGCAAGAAGCTCGTCGGCGCGTCGTTCAGCGCTTTGCACCCGGGGCAGTTCGCCGACCTGCTCGTATTCACCGACGCCGTACTGACTTTGGGCCAGTATCGCACTCGTGCGCTGTCGCTGCGTGACACCGAAGGCGCCGAACTGCGGGTGGAATACGCCGGCCGGCGAATGACCGGCTCGCCCGGGGGGGAGGCACCGATTGCCATTCTCGTCGTCGATCTCGCCGCGCGCCGTCAGCGTGACCTCAAGGCCGAGGCCGAAGAATACGTCACTCAGGGACTCGAAGACTGGCAGCGCTCCGAACGCGTGTTCGAGAACATCGAACGCCAGAACCAGCTGATCCTGCGCGCCGCCGGCGATGGCATATTCGGCGTCAACGCGGAAGGCCGCACCACGTTCGTCAATCCCGCCGCCGCCGCCATGCTCGGCTTCGAGCGCGAGGAGCTCATGGGCTGCGACATGCATACCACCGTGCACCATCACTATCCCGACGGCAGCCCCTATCCGGCAACCGCCTGCCCCGTCTACGCGGCCTTTCGGGATGGCGCCGTCCACCAGGTGACCGAAGAGGTGTTCTGGTGCCGCGACGGCAAGCCGCTGTGGGTGGAATATACCAGCACGCCGATCATCGATCGCGGCCTGCTGATCGGTGCGGTCATCATCTTCCGCGATATTTCGCAGCGGCGCGAGGCGGAGGACCGGCTGCGCACTGCGCTGGCGGAAGTCGAGCGGCTGCGCGCCGATCTCGAGCTGGAGAACACCTTCCTCAAGGAAGAGATTGCGGCGGACTACCGCGGCGTTGTCGGCGAAAGCCTCGCCATCCAGCGCACGCTCTCGCAGATCAGCGCGGTTGCCCCGACCAATGCCACGGTGCTGATTTCGGGCGAGAGCGGGACCGGCAAGGAACTCGTCGCCCGCGCCATCCACGACGCCGGCGAAACCCGTTCGCGGCCGATGGTGCGGGTGAACTGTGCGTCGGTCTCGCGCGAACAGTTCGAAATGGACTTCTTCGGCTTCGCCCGAGGCGCCTTTCCTGGGGCGACAAAGGAAAAGGCCGGCCGCTTCGAGATGGCCTATGGCGGCACGATCTTCCTCGACGAGGTGGCGGAACTGCCGCTCGATCTGCAGGGCAAAATCCTTCGTCTCGTCCAGGACGGTGAAGTGGAAAGAATCGGTGAAACCCGGTCGCGCTCGGTGCGTGCGCGGATCATTGCCTCGACCAACCGCGATCTTGCCGCCGAGGTCCGTAAGGGAACGTTCCGGCAGGATCTCTACTTCCGCCTGAACGTCTTCCCGATCGAGATCGCGCCGCTGCGCGACCGGCGCGAGGATATCCCGGCGCTGGCGCTCAAGTTCCTGCGCGAGGCGGGACGGCGGTTCCACGGCAGCGAGCCCATGCTCAGCGAAGCCAATGTGCGGCGCCTGATGGACTATTCCTGGCCGGGCAACGTGCGTGAGTTGCAGAACGTGATCGAACGCGCCGTCATTCTTTCGGGACGGGGAAGGCTGCAGATCGAGCTACCCAGCTCGCCGCGGTTGCCGTCGCCGCGCAGCAGCGTCGCCCAGCCCGGCATCGAAACCAAGCTCGAACTGCGCGAGCGCGAAAGGCGCAACATTGAGGCCGCGCTTGCCGCGAGCGGCGGCAAGGTGTCGGGACCGGATGGAGCTGCCGAGCGCCTCGGGATGAAGCCGAGCACCCTTGCTTCACGGATGAAGACGATGGGAATTCCCGGACGACTTCGCTCGTGATGCACATGCTGCGGTTCGCCACCGGGCGTGTTCCATGCTATGGCGCTTCATCACCACCATTTCTTGCGTGCGCTGACTGAGGGATGTGTTGCGCCCCCGCACATGGGAGAGAGCTCGTGCCGCTTAATCACTTACTTTTCGACGAACAGGTCACTTCGATTCGCGTCGCTGAGTCCCTTGCTCGGGCGGGGAATTCCGAAGCCATCGTGGCGGGAAAACCTGTCCGATCGGCGTTGCGCGCCAATCCCTCCGCACTGTTCGGAAATACTACCGAAATGCTCCGCGCCAAATCGTCCAGCCTTCAAACGGTGGAACTTTTGCCGGCCCAGCTTTCCGCGGTCGATCAGTGGGCCGATCGCTGGAGCGTCTCGAGAAACGAGGCCGTCGCCCGCTTGCTCGAGCGCGGGATGGGCGAGACATCCCACCTGATGCGGTCGAGTTAACGGAGCAAGTTCGAACAACGGCCGGGTGCCAACCGACAGGTCGTGTGTTGCGTGGACCTTGAGGCTAGCCGAGAGCATTCCCTCGCAAACGGCGTCCGAATATCCCCACGATCTCGCCGTTTGCCGTATTTGGATTTCATCGGAGGGCCACCGGATGGTGGGCGAGGGGAGAAGATAGCGGCCAACCTCACACGCGCCGCTTCGCGCCCTTCCGGCCGAGGTCTTGGTAGGCGCTGTGCGCATCGTTGAAAAGGAGCCTGCTCCCCAGAGTACCCATGATTCTACATGCGGGATGAGTATCGACGCTGGGGCCCGCAGGTTCGAATCGGTGGCCGCAGGCGATACCCTGAGAGATTCCCAGGGCATCTCTCCGCTCCCATATTCCCTTCGCTAAAAAAAGCGCTGGCAAAGCCGAATTGCTACTGGGGCGACTCCTGAAAGGGCCTACGGATGCAGCGCGATCCGAAGGTTCGGTAAGGCAACGAGTCGAATCTGACTTAAAGCGGCCTCTTCCTTGTGGCGGGGCCGTCTTTTGTCGTCCTGCCCGGGATCCAGCATTTATTGAATTACGCAGATCTAAATCGGTACGAAAATTTGAAAGCGGTTCTGATCATCCTCTTGCTTTCGCTTCCAGCGTGTGACGCTTCTAGCGGAACAAGTCCGCGCGCGGCCGATCCTACAGCCCGGTGTGTCAAGCGAGCGATCTCGTATTTCAAAAATATCGGCTCCTATCCTACGCTCAAACTGGCCCCGGATGCAGGCAGGGCGACGGAAGACGTAGCTCTCGAGCGCTGTCGCAAGGCAACTTCGTCCTTCTAATTCGACCGCGCCGGTCACGACCGCCGACCGCCCCGTCACCCGAGACGATGGAACGGACGTTCTCGAACGCGCCACAGCGGCGCGCTGAATTCGCGGAACTGCGACGCATTCTGGCAATTTTACGAGTCCCAACTCCGCAAAAAGCCCCTTTGTCTGTCATGCCGAATGTTTGCTGCTGACGTTGCGGGGCGGGCCAGCTGGAGATAGGCCTGCGTGGATGAAAGCCCCTGGTCATGAATGCTGAGCACCAACCCCCGTGGTGGGAGTGCGGCGTGATCTATCAGATATACCCGCGTTCATTTCAGGATTCGAACGGCGACGGCATCGGGGACCTCGCGGGGATCGAGGCCCGGCTCGATTACATTTCTCGGCTCGGGGTCGATGCGATCTGGCTGTCGCCCATCTTTCCTTCGCCGATGGCCGATTTCGGATACGACGTCGCAGATTATTGCAGCATCGAACCGATATTCGGCGACCTGGCGCAGTTCGACCGTCTGCTTGCGGCCGTCCACGCTCGCGGCCTGAAGCTCTTGCTCGATTTCGTCCCGAACCACACCTCGGATCGGCATCCCTGGTTCGTTGAGAGCCGGTCGTCGCGCCAAGCCCCCAAGCGCGACTGGTACATCTGGCGCGACGCGGCACCGGGCGGCCGCCCACCGAACAACTGGATCAGCGATTTTGGCGGTTCGTCGTGGGAATGGGACGAAGAAACGGAGCAGTATTACCTCCACGCCTTCCTTAAGGAGCAGCCTGACCTAAACTGGCGCAACCCCGAGGTTCGCGAAGCGATGAGCGACGTCCTGCGGTTCTGGCTGGATCGCGGCGTCGATGGTTTTCGGATCGACGTGCTGTGGCACATCGTCAAGCATCAGGCGTTCCCGGACAACCCGCTCAATCCGCATTGGACTGCCGACACGAGGGAGCGCGACAAGCTGCTTCAGGTGCATTCGACCGACCAGCCTGAGGCACACACCTACTCGAGCGACATGCGAAGGCTGGCCGACAGCTATGGCGACCGCGTGTTGGTCGGCGAGATCTTTTTGCCCAACGAACGACACGCGCGGTGGTACGGAACGCCAGAGCACCCGCAAGTGCATATGCCGTTCAATTTCCAGTTGATCGAAAGCGCCTGGGACGCGGCCGTGCTGGGCCGGGTGATCACCGAATACGAGGCTTCGCTGCCAGCAGGCGGATGGCCGAACTGGGTGCTCGGAAGCCATGATGCGCCGCGTATCGCGGCTCGCATCGGCGAAGCGCAGGCCCGCATCGCGGCGATGCTGCTGCTGACCTTGCGAGGCACCCCCACACTTTACCAGGGCGACGAGCTCGGCATCGGCGAAGTCCCGATCCCGGACGATCGCATGCGCGACCCGCAGCATTTTCGTGAACCTGAACGCGGGATCGGTCGCGATCGGTCGCGAACGCCCATGCCGTGGGACAAATCCGCGAACGCAGGGTTCAGTACTGCGGAACCCTGGCTACCGCTCAACCCGGATTGGCCACAACGCAACGTATCCGAGCAGGAGGCCGATGCCAGGTCCCTCCTTCAATTCTATCGCCAGCTGCTTGGCTTGCGCCGCGAGCATCTGGCGTTGTCGATTGGTTCTTTCGAGTTGATCCACAGCATAAACGATACGCTGGTCTTTCGCCGCACGTATGAAGGCGAGGAGCTTGTGGTCGCTTTGAACCTTGGCTCCGAACCGCGGCTTTGCGAATTCCCAGGATGGGAAAGGACTGACGCCGTACTTGCTTCGGTGCTCGGTGCCGGGATGTTTACCGGCACTCTTCAGCCCGACGAAGGCTTGATCCTCCAACTGCGTCCGGGGCATTGAAGTGCGCATAGCGATGATCGCGCCGATCGCCTGGCGTACCCCGCCACGACACTACGGACCGTGGGAACTGGTCACCAGCCTCCTCACCGAGGCGTTGGTGAGGCGTGGCATCGACGTGACGTTGTTCGCAACCCTCGACAGCCAGACTGGTGCAACACTCGCGGGCGTGGTCCCGGCACCTTACGGCGACAATCCGGCGATCGACGCGAAAGTGTGGGAATACCGCCATCTTGCTCACGTATTCGAGCGAGCCGACGAATTCGAACTGATCCACAACCAGGCCGATTTTCCCGCTCACGCCTTTTCCGGACTCGTCCTTACTCCGATGGTGACCACGATCCATGGCCTTTCCTCGGAGCGGATCTTGCCGATGTATGAGCCCTACCAGGATCGGGTCAACTTCGTCGCGATCAGCGATTCTGACCGGCATCCGGATTTGCGGTATGCGGCGACGATCCATCACGGGATCGACATCGATGCATTTCCATTTGACGCCATCGGCAGCGAGAACCTTCTGTTTTTCGGCCGCATCCATCCCGACAAAGGGGCGCGTGAGGCGATCGAGGTCGCACGACGCGCTGGCCGCGCGCTCGCTCTCTACGGCATCGTCCAGGACGAAGGATATTTCACAAACGAGGTCGAGCCCCTGCTCGATGGCCGGTTCGCGCGCTTTCACGGACCTGCGGGCGGAGAGGCGCGGCTAGTAGCGTTGGGCCGCGCACGAGCACTGCTCCATCTGGTCAATTTCGATGAGCCGTTCGGTCTCTCGGTGGTGGAAGCGATGGCTTGCGGCACCCCGGTCATCGCGAACCGCCGCGGATCGATGCCCGAGATCATCCAGCACGGCGTGAATGGTTTCCTGGTCGATGATGCCGATGAAGCGCTCGCGGTGGTTGAACGAGTAGGCGAGATCGACCGTCGCGAGGTTCGGCGCAGCGTCGAGCGTCGCTTCAACGTCGATCGCATGGCTGATGACTACGTCGCGCTCTATCACTCCATTCTGGACGCCCGATGAGCTCCAGTGGGCACGCTGCAAGATCGTCCGCTCGGCAAGTACTTACGCCACCACACTGAGGGCCGGCGTGCAAAAGGGACCCCGTTAGGGGTGATCGGCCGACCTTCTCAAAGTAGCGAGTTGCCCGTGAACAACGCGATTTGAAGATTTTGCCGGTCGCAGCGTGATCGCTGGACCGGCCAGGATAATCGTCGCTGAAGTCGCGAAGCGCCGCTCAGAACGCGCAGAGGGCCCGCTTAGCGGGCGAGTGCGGGCTCCGGCAGTAGCCATAGGCTGCATATGGCGCGCAAAAGCGCGGCGAACCAGGCGATGAGCAGCCGCATGTTGTGGCCGGCGGCAGCGAGGATGGCGTTGATCGCATCGCCGGCGGCGCCCTTGAGATGATTTCGTT
>JAUYQH010000070.1 GCA_030697365.1 Novosphingobium sp.
GTGGCGCGCGCCGAAGCCGCGCGCGAGGGTTGGCGGCGGACCAGCCCCGAAAAGCGGCGCGACATCCTCAACAAGCTGGCCGACCTGATCGAGGCCAACGCGGCCGAGTTTGCTCGAATGGCCGCGCTCGACGGCGGCACACCACTGATCATGGGCGAGCGGGGCGTCGAACTGGCGGTCGCCTGGACGCGCTACTACGCCGGATGGTGCGACAAGCTGACCGGCGAGCTGATGTCGACCTTCGACACGCGCGGCGAGTTCTCCTATTCGGTGCCCGAGCCGATCGGGATCGTCGGCATCATAATCACCTGGAACGGCCCGCTGATCGGACTGGGCATGAAGGTCAGCGCGGCGCTCGCCGCAGGCAACTGCGCGATCGTCAAGCCAGCCGAGATCACCCCGTTCGCACCCGAGCTGTTCGCCCGGCTGTGCACCGAGGCGGGCGTGCCCGATGGCGTGCTCTCGATCCTGCCCGGCACCGGCGAGGCCGGAGAGGCGATCGTCCGTCACAAGAAGGTCCGCAAGATCAGCTTCACCGGCGGGCCGATCACCGCACGGCGGATCCTCGCCGCCTGCGCCGAGGAGATCAAGCCCGCGGTCATGGAGCTTGGCGGCAAGTCGGCGAGCCTGCTGTTCCCCGATTGCGACATCCAGAAGGCTTGCGAACGCGCGATGTTCTGGACGATCGGCGTCCTGTCGGGACAAGGCTGCGCGCTGCCGACGCGGTTGCTGGTCCATGCCGACATCTACGACGACGTGCTCGAACGGCTCAAGGCGCTGGCCGCGCATTTCAAGGTCGGCGACCCGATGGAACCGGGAGTGATGGTCGGGCCGGTGATCAATGCGGCGGCGGTCACCCGGATCGAGGCGATGTTCGATCGCGTGCGCAGCGAGGGATCGGGACGCTTCGTCATCGGTGGCAATCGCTGCGGCGGCGAACTGGCCAACGGCAACTTCATCGAACCGACGATCATTGCCGACGTCGATCCGGAAAGCGAGATTGCGCAGGTCGAAATTTTCGGCCCCGCGCTGGTCGTCATGAAGTTCGCCGACGAGGACGAGGCGGTGCGGATCGCCAACAACAGCGACTACGGCCTCGCCGCCTACATCCAGTCGAACGACATCGGCCGGGTTCATCGCCTCGCCGAGCGGCTGAATGCAGGCGGAGTCTACGTCAACGGCGCCAACCAGATCAACGCGCACACCCCGTTCGGCGGGGTCGGCATCTCGGGCTTCGGCAAGGAGGGCGGCAAGGCCGGAATTGACGAGTTCCTCCACTACAAGACGGTGAGCATCGGCAGCGGCGCGAGGATCTTCTCGTGAGCGGCTTTACCACCGACCGGTGCCGCCTCGCCGGCAAAGTCGCGATCGACCCGGGCGCGGGTGGGCGGGGCAACTCGATCGGCGCGGCATACGCCAAGGGCCTTGCCCAAGCGGGGGCAAAGGTGGTGGTCGCCGACCTCAACCGCGCGGGCGCCGAGGTGGTGGCGAACGAGATCGGCGAGGCCGCGCTCGCGGTCCAGGTCGACATCGCCGACGAGGCCTCGGTGGCGACAATGATGGCGGCCACCGTCGAGGCGTTCGGCGGGCTCGACATCCTGGTCAATAACGCCGCATTGATGGTCGAGGCGGTCGGCACCCCGGCGATCCAGACCGAGATCGCTGCCTTCGAGAAGCTCCTCCGGGTCAACCTGACCGGCGCGTTGATCTGCGCCAAGGCGGCGGTGCCGCTGATGCAGGCGCGCGGCGGGGGCAAGATCGTCAACCAGCTTTCGGCGGGGGCCTGGCCTGCGCAGACCACCTACGGGGTCAGCAAGATCGCGCTCCACGGGCTTACCACCACGCTCGCCAGCGAGCTCGGGCCGCTGGGGATCAACGTCAACGCGATCGCGCCGGGCATGACGATGAGCGACGCGGGCAAGGCGCTGACGCCCGACGACAGCCCGTTCGTCCAGGCGGCGATGGCGCGCGTGGTGATGCGTCCGCGCGGCATCCCCGACGATTTGGTCGGCGCGCTGTTGCTGTTGTGCAGCCCGGCCGGCGACTGGATCACCGGCCAGGCGCTCAACGTCGATGGCGGTTTCGTGCTGCGCAACTGAAGGGTCGCGCGATGACCCACGACATCCTCGGCTACGCGGGCAAGCGCTGCGTGGTGATGGGTTGCTTTTCGGGCACGGGCGAGGCGCTGGCGCGGCAGCTCGTCGCGCTGGGTGCAGAGGTGCACGGCGCGGACATCAAGCCCTCGCCGGTCGGGCTGGCCTCGTTCACCACCGTCGATCTCAAGGACCGGGACTCGATCGAGGCCGGAGTTGCCGCCATCGACGGCGAGATCGACGCGCTGTTCAACGTTTCCGGCCTGCCCCAGACCTTTCCCGGTGAGGACGTCGTCACGGTCAACTTTGTCGGCCTGCGCCACTGGACGCAAACCTGTCTGCCACGGATCCCCGACGGCGGAGCGATCGTCACGGTTTCTTCGCTTGCCGGCATGGCGTGGCTCACGAAGCAGCCGCTGCTGCGCGAGTTCATGGCGCTGACCGATTTCGCCGAGGCGCGCGCCTGGTATCTCGCCAACCGCGAACGCGCGGGCGATCCCTACACGCTGTCGAAAGAGGCGATCAACACCTGGACCCAGATGTCCGCGCCCGAACTGATGCGACGCGGCATCCGAATTAACGCTACGATGCCCTCGCCGATCGACACCCCGATGCTGGCCGACTTCGCGCAGATCGCAGGGGAGGCCGTGCTTGGCGCGTTCGCGAAGGCCAAGGGACGCTTCTCGACCCCCGAGGAACAGGCACTGCCGCTGATCCTGCTCAACAGCGACGCGGCTAGCTTCATCAGCGGGGTGTGCCTGCCGGTCGATGCCGGGCTGGCTGGCGGCCTCGCGACCGGGGTGCTCGATATCCAGAAAATGATCGCCGAAGCCGGCGCGCGATCCCCGGCCTAGTTAGCGGCGCCGAGGGTGGCGGCAAGCAAGTGAGCGGCTGCGGCCTTGAGCGCGTTGAAATCGGGCGCATCGGCCTTGCCAGCGCGAAGTGGCCCGATCGCGGACAGCCGCTCGAGCATCATCAGGAGTGCGCCAATGCAGGCGCGCGGATCGAGATGGTGCGGCGCGCGCCGTGCCGCCTGCGCACGCACGATCTGAGGCGTCAGCCCCTCCATGATCGGACGCGCGGCGTCGAGACGGTCTTGATAGAAGCGCTCGTCGCCTTCCTCGGCAGCCAGGTTGCGAACCCGGAAGATGGTGCGGTTCTGCGCCCACAGCGCGGTGTATTCGTCGACCAGGGCCAGCGCCGCGTCCTCCCCGCCCGGCCCGAGCCAGTTCCGGCCCATCAGAGCGTCGAGCCGTGGCGAAGTATGCGGAGCGCCCGCCAGCGCCGCGAGCACGACTTCGCTGACCCCGCGGAAATAAACGTAGAACGTCGCCGGCGAAGTGTTCGCCAGCCGGGCCACATCGGCCACCGCAAGATCCCGCAAGCCGCGTTCCTCGAGCAGGTGGATGGTCGCGTCGATCAGCGCCTGCCGGGTCCGCTGACCCTTCGACCCGATCTTTTGACCCAGATGATTGTGCTCGTCCGGCTTCACGGGAGCGGAATCTGCCGGTCGTTCCGGTGCTTCTAGTTCGCCCTGACGCATCGCCTCGCCCCGCCCGTTCGCGCCACTTGTCAAAAGTTGACATACCGTCAATACACCTTTGCGGAAGGATGACTATGGGCAGTCTCGTCGGCAACGCGTGACGAAAGCGGGCCTGCGCTGGCCGCTGATCGGCGCGCTGTGGGTCGCCGAACTGACCGCATCGTTCGAAACCGCGATGATCCTCGCCGCGCTCAAGGCGCTGATCGCCGAGTTCGGCGATCCTGCAAAAGTCGGCTGGCTGATCACCGGCTACCTTATCGTCGGAGCCGCGGTCGCGGCGATCGTCGGCCGCCTCGGCGATCTCTATGGCCGGCGCCGGGTGCTGTTGATCGTGCTCGCCATCGGCGCCGGCGGCTCGCTGATCAGCGCGCTGTCGACCTCGTTCGCGATGCTGCTCGCCGGGCGGGTGATCCAGGGCGCGACCGGGGCGATCCTGCCGCTGTGCATCGGCCTGGTGCGCGAAAACGTTTCGTCCGAACGGACCCCGGTGACGATCGGGCTGATGATCTCGGGCGCGTCGCTGGGCACCGCGACGGGCCTCGTCCTCGGCGGCTTCATCGTCGATACCTGGTCCTGGCACGGGGTGTTCTTCGCCAGCGCCGCGTTCTGCGCAACCGCGCTCGCGGCGGTCGCCCTGCTTGTCCCGCGCTCGCCGCGCGCCGCGCCGGCGGGGCCCACCGACTGGCTGTCGGGCCTGCTGTTCGCACCCGGCGTGACCCTCGTCCTGCTTTACATCACGATCGGACCGCGCTGGGGCTGGCTGCATCCCGGCGCGCTTGCGGCACTGGTCGGCGGCGTGACGCTGACCACGTGGTGGTGGCGGCAGAGCCTGCGCAGTGCGACGCCACTCATCTCGGTGCGCGCTTTCTCGGACCGGACGGTCGCGGTCGGCGGCGCGGTGACCGCGCTGGTGGCGATGAGCACACTGCAGATCACGGTGTTCTTCTCGCTGCTGCTCCAGGCGCCGAAGTGGACTGCGGCAGGACTTGGCCTCAGCGCGACCGTAGCGGGGCTGGCCAAGCTGCCGTCTAACATCAGCTCGACCTTCGCCGCGCCGCTGGGCGGGTGGCTCGCGGGGCGGGGCGGCGGCCGGGTGGCGATGATCGTCGGCGGCCTGCTCACCGCGAGCGGGTGGGGGCTTGTGCTGATCGATGCGAGCAGCGTGGCGATCGTCGTCGCCGAACTCGTCGTGATCTCGTTCGGGGCGACGATGCTGTTTGCGGTGGCGCCGACGATCATCGCCCAGGCTTCGCCGCCCGACCGGGTCAGCGAGATCGCCGGGCTGGTCACGGTCATCCGCCAGCTGTTCCTCGGGATCGGCGCGCAGCTGGTCACGACGCTGCTCGCGGTCGAGACCGTCGCGCGCGGTGCCGAGCGCTATCCCTCGCCTTTCGCCTATCAGCTGACCGTCGCGGCGATCATCGCGGTCAGCCTGCTCGCCACCCTGCTGTGTCTTGCGCTTCCCACGGGCCGGTCCAGCCATTCTGGACAGTCCCGATGAGACCCCTGCCCGAACTGACCGACGAGAACCACGCCTTCTGGACCGGCGGCGAGCGCGGCGAGTTGATGATCGCGTTCTGCAAAGATTGCGCCGCGGCGATCCATCCGCCCCAGCTGGTCTGCCCGCGCTGCCTGGGTGAAAGCGTCACGCCGAGGCCGGTCACGGGGACCGGCGCGGTCTATACCTTCACTGTCAACCACCAGCCGTGGCATCCGGACATGGCGGTGCCGTTCGCGCTCGCGGTGGTCGATATCGATGGCGCGCCGGGGGTGCGGGTCACCGCGCAGGTGATCGACGCCGATCCCGAGGCGGTGCGGATCGGGCAACGGATGGAAATCGCGTTCGAGCAGTCCGACGACGTCTGGCTCCCGCTGTGGCGGCCCTCACGATGAAGGCTGCAATCACGGGCACGGGTCTGTCCGACCTTGGCCGCAACACCGGGCGACCGGCGATGGCGCATCTCGCGCAGGCGGCGCGGCGCGCGCTTGCCGCCGCGGGGTTGGACCGGAACGACATCGACGGAATTTGCACTTATCCGGGCAAGACCGATGGCAGCCCCGGCCAATCGCCGCTGGGCACGGGCGAGGTCCGCGCGGCACTGGGCCTTCAGACCCGCTGGCACTGCGCGGTGCCCGACGGCCCGTCGCAGATGGCGCCGATCATGGTCGCGGCGATGGCGGTGCTGACAGGCCAGGCGCGCCACGTGCTATGCTTCCGCGCGCTGACCGAAAGCTCGTCGCAGTCTGCGGGCCGCCGGGCGAGCATTCCGGGGGCGGGCAGCGCGCGGATCGGTGGCTGGCTGAGCTGGCTGGTGCCCAACAACGCAATGTCGGCGTCGAACTGGGCGGGGTGGATGGCGACGCGCTATTGCCACGAGTTCGGGTTGACCCGCGAACATCTCGGGATGGTCGCGGTCGGCCAGCGCGCGTTTGCCCTGCAGAACCCCGCCGCGGTGATGCGCAAGCCGTTGGGCATGGACGAGTACCTCGCCGCGCGGATGATCTCCTCGCCGTTGTGCCTGTTCGATTGCGACGTTCCGATCGACGGGGCGAGCGTGATCATCGTCTCGGCGCCCGACGCCGCACGCGATCGCACCCGTGCGCCGCTGTGGATCGAGGCGATGGGCGCGGCGCTGCGCGGGCCGGAGACCTGGGACCAGCGCGCCGACCTGACCACGATGGGCGCGCACGACGCGGCGGCCGACATGTGGCTGCGCACCGACTTCAAGCCCGCCGACCTCGACGTGCTGGCGCTTTACGACGGGTTCTCGATCTTCGTGCCGCTGTGGCTGGAGGCGGTGGGCCTGTGCGGTCACGGCGAGGCCAAGGACCTGATTGCGGCAGGCGCAATCGGTCCGGGCGGGCGCTATCCGGTCAACACCGGCGGCGGCCAGCTTTCAGCTGGACGGCTGCATGGCTTCGGGCTGATCCACGAGGCCTGCATCCAGCTGTGGGGCGAAGGCGGCAACCGCCAGGTCGATGGCGCGCGTCTTGCAGCTTGTGGAACCGGCGGGGGGTTCATCGCCGGATCGATGCTGTTGCTGCGCGATTGAGAGGGCCATGACCGACGTTCGCCCTCCGCCCCGGGCCTTGCCGGTTGTCGACAAGGATTCGCGGACGTTCTGGACCTCGGGCAGGGACGGCATCCTGGCGATCCACCGCTGCAAGCAGTGCGCCTATTACGTTCATCCGCCGGTGCCGTTCTGTCCGCGCTGCGAGAGCCGCGAGGTCGCGCCCGAAGCCGTCTCGGGCCGCGGCACGGTGGTCACCTTCACCGTCAACCACAAGCAGTGGGTCCCGGGACTGCCCGTGCCCTACGTCCTCGCGCTGGTAGCGATCGCCGAGCAGGACGACGTCCGGCTGGTGACCAACATCACCGATTGCGATCCCGGCGAAGTCGGCTTCGGCATGGCTGTCGAAGTCTGGTTCGAGCCCGTCGAGGAGCTCTGGGTGCCGCTGTTCCGTCCGGTGCGCGGATCGTGAAGCGCTTCGCCGAAAAGGACTGCGCGATCACCGGGGTCGGCATGTCCGAAGTGTCGCGCGGCTCGGCCAAGTCGGCGCTGGAGCTGACGGTCGACGCCTGCCTCGAGGCGATCGCCGACGCCGGCCTCAAGCGCGGCGAGATCGACGGCATCGCGACCTGGCCGGGCGAGCGCGCCGACGGCTCGGGGTTCTCGCCGGTCGGCTCTGCCGCGCTCCAGGACGCGTTGCGGCTCGAGGTGAACTGGTACGCGGGCGGCGGCGAGGCGCCGGGGCAATACGGCGCGGTGTTCAACGCGATCGGCGCGATCGCCGCGGGGCTGTGCCGCCATGTCCTGGTGTTCCGCACGATGTACGAGGCGACCGCGCGCAAGACCGCGTTCGCCAACGCGCTGATTCGCGCTGGCGAGCGCCAGGCCGGGCCGTTCGCGTGGTACGCACCCTACCACACGTACGCCGCCGCGCTGCAGCAGGCGCTGTTTTTCAATCTCTACGTCCACAAGAGCGGAATCCGTCCCGAACAAGTCGGGCAGATCGCGATCAACCAGCGGCGCAATGCGGGCCTCAATCCGCGGGCGATTTATCGCACCGCGATCACCATCGAGGATTATCTCGCCTCGCCCGTCATCGCCACACCGCTACGGCTCTACGACTGCGACGTGCCGATCGACGGTGCCGCCGCGATCGTCGTCTCACGGCTCGATGGCGCGCGCGACCTGCGCAATCCGCCAATCCGGATCGAAGCGATCGGCTCGTCGATGGAGTATCGCAACAGCTGGACCCAGCTCGACGCGCTCGACACACAGGCGCAGCCCAGGGTCGCTGAGATGATGTGGTCGCGCACCCAGCTCACCACCGCGGACGTCGATATTGCCCAGCTTTACGACGGGTTCAGCTTCCACACCTTGAACTGGCTGGAGAACTTCGGGTTCTGCGAACGCTACGGCGCCAAAGACTTCATCGAGGGCGGCAAGCGCATCGCGCTCGATGGCGAGCTTCCGGTCAACACCGGGGGCGGCGCGCTGTCGGCAGGTCGGCTCCACGCCTATGGTGCCGTGCACGAGGCCTGCACCCAGCTCTGGGGCAAAGCGGGCGCGCGCCAGGTTGCGGGCGACCCGAAAGTCTGCGCGACCTCGACCGCAGGAGGTCCGCTGGCCGGGTGCATGCTGCTGGTGCGCGGCTAGAGCGAATCCACCAGTCGCTGACCTTCGCCCTCGCTGGCCCAAGTCGCATTGGCGTTGCGCAAGTGGAGGCGCCAGTGGGCGACCGCGGCTTCGACGTCGCCCGCCTCGATCAGTTCGACCAGCTTCTGGTACGAGCGGTAGCCGACCAGCGCACTCTTGCGCCGCTCGGCGGCGCTGCGCGGATGGCGTTTCTGGAACTCGATCTGATGCTTCGCGGCAAGGTTGAGCAGCATCCGGCTGAGGAAGGTCAGCGTCTTGAGCCTGGTCGCAGCCACCAGCGTCTGGTGGAATGTCTCGACATTGGCGATGAACTCCTCGAAGCGCTCCTCGTCGATCATCGCTTTCATCGCCGCAAGCAAGGAACGTAGCTTGACGGTGGCGCCGCAGTCGCGATCGGTGGCGAGCCAGCGCACCACCGAAGGCTCGATCGCGAGCCGCGCCTGGTATAGATCTTCGATTGTGGTTCCCTGTGACTGCAGGACATATCCGGCATAGCGCGCGACCAGATCGACCGACGGCTTGTGCACTTGCGCCCCTGTGCGCGAGCCACGCACCACGCTGATCAGTCCCTCGGCCTCGAGGATGCGGAACGCCTCGCGCAAGGTCGGACGGGAAATCCCCAGCCCTTCCATCAGCTGGCCCTCGGGGGGGAGAAACGCTCCTTCGGCCAGTTCGCCGCGGATGATCTGGGCGCGGATCTGGTCCGCGACGATTTCGCTGGTCTTGGGCACCCGAATACGCGAGATCGCCACAGGATCTACATCGGCCATTGAAGTTTTCCCCGTGCGCGAAGGTTCGCCGGGGGCGAAAGTAGTGCACTTGGTTTCACAACCAAAGCGCAAAGTTTGGCTCCCCTCTCCCAACGAAATCGCTGCAGATACCCTTACGGCGGCGCTTGCGAAATGTGCGTCGAAGTGCCACCACATAGATAACCAGGTGACATAGGATTAACGGATGGAGATCATCGCCGAGGGTCTTGGCTTTCCCGAGGGACCCGTGGTCATGGCCGACGGATCGGTGATCGTCGTCGAGATCGCGCAAGGACGGATTACGCGCTGCTGGAAGGGGCGCAAGGAAACCGTCTGCGAGATCGGCGGCGGACCCAACGGCGCGGCGATCGGGCCCGACGGCGCCCTCTACGTGTGCAACAACGGGGGGATGGACGCGGTAGCGATGCAGAGCGCAAGCGGTCCCGACGCGGGCGGACGCATCGAGCGAGTCGATCTCGCCACCGGCAAGTTCGAGCGGGTTTACGACGCTTGCGAGGGCGTTGCCCTCGAAGGGCCCAACGACCTCGTGTTCGACGCGGATGGTCGGCTGTGGTTTACCGATCTGGGCAAGACCCATTCGGGCATCCGCACCGCCAGCGGCCTGTTCACGGCGCTGGCAGACGGTTCGTCGATCAGCGCGATCGATCGCCACGCGTTGTCCTACAACGGCGTCGGCCTTTCGCCCGACGGCCTCACCCTCTACGTCGCCGACACGCATCAAGCCCGGCTCTATCGCTATGCGCGCAAGGTCGAGCCGCAACGGCCCGAATGGCTAGCGACGGCAGCGGGTCATGTCGCATTCGACAGCCTGGCGGTAACCGCGGCAGGGAACGTCTGCGTCGGTACGCTGCGCAAGGGCGGAATAACCACCGTGTCCCCCGCAGGCGAAACCCGCTTCGCGCCGTTCGACGACCGCTATGTCACCAACATCGCCTTTGGAGGCGCAGACATGCGCGACGCTTATCTGACCTTCTCGACGCGTGGCCTGCTGGTCAAAACGCGCTGGGTCGAACCCGGCTTGCGGCTCGCCCACAATGCCTGACCTCGCCGCCGCCCGCGATGCGATCTGCACCCTGCTTGCACCGCCCGAACGGCTCACGCCTTGGCTCGACGCCAATGTTCCCCCGCTCGGCAACGGCCCGCTGGTGGTAACGCAGCTTCACGGCGGCACTTCGAACGTCATCCTCACACTCAGCCGCGGCGGCGACGACATGGTCCTTCGCCGCCCCCCGGCGGTTGCGCCCCCCGGAGCCGAGAAGGGCGTGCTGCGCGAGGCCCGCGTCCTGACCGCGCTCACCGGGACCGACGTGCCGCACCCGCACTGTTTCGCCTCGTGCTCCGACCCGGACGTCATCGGCGTGCCGTTCTACGTGATGGAGCGCGTCCCCGGCTGGGCCGCCGAACTACGCGACGAAAAAATTACCAACCTCGCCCCATTCGATACGATGCCGAGCGAGTACGGCATCGGCTATGCGATGGTCGATGGCCTGATCGCGCTGGCCAACGTCGATTACAAAGCGGTCGGGCTCGAGGACTTCGGCCGGGCCGAGGGCTTTCTCGAGCGACAGGTCGACCGCTGGGAAGGCCAGCTCAACTCCTATCCCGAGCGCTTTGGTTATGCCGGCCGCGAAATCCCCGGCTTCGCCTATGCCCGAGATTGGCTGCGCGCCAACATCCCCGACGATTTTCGCGCGGGGATCATCCACGGCGACGTCGGCACCCCCAACGCCCTGTTCGCGTTCGATCGCCCCGCCCGATTGACGGCGCTGATCGACTGGGAGCTCTCGACCATCGGCGATCCGCTGATCGACCTTGCCTGGTTCACCAACAAGCTGCGCGACGAAGAGCGTCCGGACGCGATCGATCGGCAAGCGCTCTATAACGTCGCCAACTTTCCGACCCGACAGGAACTTGCCCGCTACTATGCCGCCGGGACGGGGCGCGATCTTTCGAACTTCGACTATTACTGCGTGCTCGCGCTCTACAAGGGTGGCTGCATCCTCGAGTACAAGGTCGCGCAAAGCGCCGCCGGGATCCTTTCGCCCGAGACCGGGCGGTTCTTCGACCGCCTCGTCCTGTCCAATTTCGCCAAAGCCGAACAGCTCTGCCGCAAGGCCGGATGAGGAGATTGGCCATGTGGTCGTTCCAGACCGATCCCGAATTCCAGGCCAAGCTCGACTGGATGATGGCGTTCATCAAAAACCAGGTCGAGCCGCTCGATTATCGCTTCCCCGGCCATGGCGCGCCTTACGACGTGGCCAACACCGAGAGCCGCGCGGCGATTCGGCCGTTGCAGGACGAGGTGCGCAAGCGCGGGCTGTGGGCCTGCCACCTCGGTCCGCATCTCGGCGGGCCAGGCTTCGGCCAGGTCGAGCTGGCTCTGATGAACGAGATCCTTGGCCGCTCCTATTGGGCGCCGACGGTGTTCGGCACCGCTGCGCCCGACACCGGCAACGCCGAGATTCTCGCGATGTTCGGCACCGACGAGCAAAAGGCGCGCTATCTCCAGCCGCTGGTGGACGGCGAGATCGTCTCGTGCTTCTCAATGACCGAGCCGCAAGCCGGCGCCGACCCCAAGGAGTTCGTCTGTAAGGCTTGGCAGGAAGGCGATGAATGGGTGATCGAGGGCGAGAAGTGGTTCTCCTCGAACGCTCGCTACGCCGAATTCCTGATCGTGATGGCGGTGACCAATCCGGATAACCCCCCTCACGGACGGATGAGCATGTTCATCGTCCCCACCAGCACCCCGGAGGTCGAATTCATCCGCAACGTCAAGGTGATGGGCGACGATCACGCGGGCGACGGGGGCATCCACGGTTACATGCGCTACAACAAGGTCAGGGTGCCGGTGGATGCAATGCTTGGCGGACCCGGCGAGGGCTTCAAGGTGGCGCAGGCGCGGCTTGGCGGCGGGCGGGTCCACCACGCGATGCGCACCGTCGGCAAGTGCCAGCGCGCGCTCGACATGATGGTCGAACGCGCCAATTCGCGCCGCACCCAAGGCAAGCTCTTGGCCGAGCACCAATTCGTGCAGGGAATGATCGCCGACAGCGCGATCGAGCTCGAGCAGTTCCGCCTGCTGGTGATGAAGACCGCCTGGACGATCGACGAGGTCGAAGCGGGCCGCTCGCCGCCTGTCTCTCCGCGCACCTTGATCGCGATGTGCAAGGTGCAGATGGCCAAAGTCTATCACGACATCATCCAGCGCGCGATCCAGCTTCACGGATCGCTCGGGGTGACGCTCGAGCTGCCGCTCGCCGAATGGTGGGGCGGGGTGATGAGCCTGGCGCTGGCGGACGGCCCCACCGAAGTGCACAAGGTGCAGGTCGCGAAATCGCTGCTCAAGCGTGGCGAGGCCGCGCCCGGGCTGTTCCCGAGCGAGCATATCCCGACGCGGATGGAGGCACTGGCGTGATGGACCCCTTGTTCGATTTCACCGGCAAAGTCGTGCTGGTCACCGGCGGCAGCCGCGGGCTCGGCTGCCAGATGGTCAAGGCGTTTGCGGAACGCGGCGCGGACGTGATCGTCGCCAGCCGCAAGCTGGAGAACTGCGAGGCGGTGGCCGCCGAATGCCGCGCGCTGGGCCGCCGCGCGCTGGCGGTTGCGGCGCACGTCGGGCGCTGGGCCGAATGCGACGCGCTGGTCGAGCGAGCCTATGCCGAGTTCGGCCGGGTCGACATCCTCATCAACAACGCCGGGATGTCGCCCCCCTGCCCCAGCCACGAGATGCCCGAGAGCCTGTTCGATTCGGTGATGAACCTCAACTACAAGGGCCCGTTCCGCCTCGCCTCGCAGATCGGCTACCGGATGAGCCAGGCGGACGGTGGCTGCATCATCAACATCAGCTCGACGGGCGCGCTGATGGCGCTTCCCGGGGTGGTGCCCTATGGCGGGGCCAAGGCCGCGCTCAACGCGATGACGGTCTCGCTGAGCCGCGAATACGCGCCCAGGGTGCGGGTCAACACGATCAGCGCGGGGCCGTTCCTGACCGACATCGCAGAAGCATGGGACCCGGCAAGACGGCACAAGCAGCCGGTAGCGCTGGGCCGCCCCGGCCAGCCCGAGGAGATCGTAACCGCCGCGCTGATGCTGGCGAGCCCCGCATCGTCCTACACCACCGGCGCGTTGCTGCGCGTCGATGGGGGCCAACGGTAAGCGGCGAGCGCGCCGCCGCAAAGTTCGGCAAGTGAGCTTGGGCTGGACGGGCAAGAGCGCGGTCGTCACCGGAGCTGCGTCGGGGATCGGACTGGCGCTCTCGGAAGAACTCGTCGCCCGCGGTGCTCGCGTGCTGATGGCCGACATCGCGGAAGCCGCGCTGGCCTGCGAAGCGGGTCGGCTGGGCGCGGAGCACCGCGTCTGCGACGTTTCCGATCCCGCCGCGGTCGAGCGCCTTGCGGCCGACGCGAGGGGCCTCTTCGGTACCGTCGATCTCGCCTTCGCCAACGCCGGAACCATCGTCAACGGTCCGCTCGCCGACGCCACCCCGGCCGAGTTCGACTTCATATACGCGGTCAACGTGCGCGGGGCTTGGTCGACGATCGCCGCTTTCGCGCGGATCATGCGCGAGCAGGAAGGCGGAGGCCGGATCTGCGTGACGGCTTCGGAGCATTCGCTCGGCCTCCAGCATGGCGGCGCGGGGTTCTACACCGCCAGCAAGCACGCCGTACTCGGGCTCGCCGAGGTGTTCCGCGCCGAACTGCCCGCGATGGTCACGATCAGCGCGTTCTGCCCTGGGCTGGTCGCCACCGGCCTCGCCGACGCGGTGCGCCCGTCACACCTCGCCCAACCGGACGACAAGCAGCGCGCGTTCGGCCGCGCAGTCCAGGGGCAGGGGATGAGCGCGGCCGACGCGGCAAGGGCAGCGCTCGACGGCGTTGCGCGCGGCGATTTCTACATCGTCACCCACGCCAACGCCCATGCGGCGGCCGAGCGGCGCTTCACGGAGATCGACGCCGCCTTCGCCGCGCAGGCGCCGGCCGGCAAGGATGCCGACCGCTACGACGTCAACCGCATCGTCGCTGAATTGCGGGCGCGGCGAAGGCCCGGTTAGTCCTGCGCCAGTGCCGTCCGCGCGACGAATTCCAGCGTTGCCGTAGTGACGATCTCACCTTTGGCATCCTCGATCCAGCCATCGACCTGCTTCGCGCCGTCCTCGCGGGTCGTCACCGTCCCCCCGCAGCGCACTTCGCCCGGATAGACCGGTCGGCGATAGCGCACTGCGTAGTGCGCCAGCGTCCAGCGGTCGGGAGTGAGCACAGCGGTTGCCGCGCGGCACAAGTGCGCGCAGCCGAGCCAGCCGTGGACCACGACGTCGGGAAAGCCTTCGCCGCGCATCTGCTCCTGATCCCAATGCTGGGGGAGGTAGTCGTTGGCGGCCCCGGCGTAGCGGACCAGGTCCTGCCGGGTGATGGCGAATGCCAGCTCGGGCAGCTCTGGCAGCTCGGATGCGCCCGCCATCAGAAGCTCACCAGGCCGGAGGCGACGCGGCCGACGAGGCGACCGGCCTCGTCTTGGAGGACCATCTCGGCGGTCTGAAATAGCATCGGGCCCTGCCGTCCGTCCTTGAGCGCCGCCTCGCAATAGCGTGCGGTGGCGAACAGCACGTCGCCGGGGCGGATCGGGCGGAGCAGCTCGACCGTGTCGTCGCTGTGGAGCATGCTGGTGAACGGCAGATCGCGCTCGAACAACGCGCTGCCGTCCATGCCTTCGGACTGCAGCGCCGAGATAAAGGTCGGCGCGGCTTCATCGCCATCGACGTAGCCCGGCCAGGTCTCGCCGCAGGCGCGCGCATAGCGCCGCAGGTCGCTGCGATCGATCGCGAAGCGGACGGGCGGCGTCGTGCGTCCGATGCGGCCGCGAGAGCGGCGCAGCGCATCCTGCTCGGGGGACTCGGCGGCGGTCATCCAATGGCCCAGGTGGACTCGATCGCCGCGAGGCGCTCGCGCCAGCTGCTGTCCGGGCATGATTGCACAAATTCTGTCGCCAGCCGCGCAACCAGGTCGGCTACCGGTTCGACCCGGTCGATCAGGCCGACCGACTGCCCGGCGCTGTAGAGGTCGCGCCACGGCTTGACACCATCGGGCATCTCGGTGCGGTGATCGGGCAGAGCCTCGACGTCGAGGCCGGCCTGCTCGAGTGAGTCGCGGATCCAGTTGGCGGGCATTCCGTTCATCGCCGCCGAGGTCACGATCCGGTCGATCCCGACCCCGGGGATCATCGCCCGGTGCCCCTCGACCACCCCGCTTTCAGGAGTGGCGATGAAGCGCGTGCCCATGCAGGCGATGTCGCCGCCCAGCGCCAGCGCGCCTGCCATGCCTCGCGCGTCGGCGATGCCTCCCGCTACGATCAGCAGCCCGTCCCAGATCGCCCGCACCGCGGGAACGAATGCCATCGGGGTGATGAAGCCGGTGTGTCCACCCGCCCCGGCGCAAGTCAGCATCAACCCGTCGACTCCCGCATCGACCGCCTTTTCGGCGTGGCGCAGCGTGGTCACGTCCTGGATCACCCGCCCGCCCCAGCCGTGGACACGTTCGACCAGCCGCGACGGATCGCCGAGGCTTGAGAGCACCAGCGGCGCGCGGTGACGTTCGAGCAGTTCCAGTTTGGCCTCGCCGGTGGCCTCCCCCGCGATCCGCGCGGGCAGATTGACGATCGGCGGGGCGCGGTGGCTGCCGTCGAGGGCGTCGAGATAGTGCTCGAACTCGTCCGGGGGGGTGTAAGTCCCGCCCTGCCAGCCGCCGATTACCCCGGCGTTGCAGCACGCCACCGCCAGTGGCACCGACGAAGCAAAGCTCATCGGCGCGCACATCAGCGGCAGTTCGAGGCGCTCGAACATCACCGGGCGAGGATCGCCTTGACTTCGCGGCGCAGCAGCTTGCCCATCTCGTTGTAGGGCAGGCTGGGAACGAACAGGATGGTTTCGGGCACGCGGCTGGAGCGCAGGCGGGCGCGAACCAGCTCGCACAAGTCTGCGTCCGAAGGTTGATCGCACCCGCCGCGCAGCACCGCCGCGACGCCGACCGCCTCTCCCCATTCGGCCGAGGGCACCGCAACCGCGGCGACGTCGGCAATCGCCGGGTGGGTCAGCAGTACGTCCTCGATCTCGCCGGGGGAGATGTTCTCGCCCCCGCGCACGATCACGTCGTCGGCACGGCCCGCGAGGAACAGGAAGCCGTCCTCGTCGAGGTAGCCGGCGTCGCGGGTCGGGAACCAGCCATCGGCGTCGAGCGCGCTCTTCTCGCGGTATTCGCCCGATACCTGTTCGCCGCGGACGTAGATCTCGCCCGGCTGCCCCGGCGGCAGGACGCGGCCCTCCTCGTCGCGGATTTCCAGCTCGATCGTCGGCAGCGGCTTGCCCACCGACGCCAGACGCGCGCGCTCCTTCGGGTCGCTCGCGGCGTGTGCGCGCCGGTGCTCGTCGGGGCCGAGCAGCGCGACGGTCGAGCTGGTTTCGGTCAGGCCATAGGCGTTGGTGAAGCCGGTCTCGGGGAACAGGTCGAGGGCATGATGGATCAGCTCGAGCGGCATCTTGCCGCCGCCGTAGGCGATCGACCGGAGCGAGGCGATGTCGGCGTGGACCCCCTTGTCGAGCGCGTGGATGATCCGCGACAGCATCGTCGGGACGACGAACGCGTTGGTCACCTGCTCGGCGTCGACCAGCCTCAGCCAGGCGTCGGGGGCGAACGCGGGGAGCATAACGATCCGCCGCTGCGCATAGATCGACGAGAGCAGCGCGGCGATCCCCGCGATATGGTAGGGCGGAACCGAGACGAGCGCGGCCTCGGCTTCCTCGGCGGCGGCGAACTCGACCGTGCCGAGAATATACGAGACCAGGTTCGAATGGCGCAGGATCGCCGCCTTGGGCGCGGCGGTGGTCCCGCTGGTGAACAGCTGGATCGCGATCCCCTCGCCCGGATCGTAGTCCGCGTCTTCGGCAGGAACCGCTTCCTGCGCCGCCAGCGTGAATTCCGCGCGGGGATAGGCGATTTGGCCCATGCCGGGCAAAAGCCGCGCCACCCGCTCGGCATCGCCGACCACCAGCGCCGGAGCAATGCGCCCGAGCAGTCCGGCCAGATCGGCCTCGGCGAGACGATAATTGAGCGGGCAGTACGCCACCCCCGCCAGCGCCGCCCCGAACAGCGCGATCACCGACGCCTCGCTGCTCTCGTCGAGCAACGCGACATGGCTCGCGCCCGAATCCGCGATGAGTTCGCACGCCCCGCGCGCCGCGGCGAGCATCTCGCCGTAAGTCCACCGTTTGCCGTCGCAGACCAGCCCGACGCGATCGGGCGCGGCATCGGCCGCCATCTCCAGAAGCAGCGCGATGTTCATGCGCCCAGCCTCACCAGCCGGCCATCGCCGCCGCGCGAGCGCGGTGCTCGGCGGGGCTGCCGAGCCATGCCCGGTTGTGGATCGAACGGCGGAACCAATAGTTGAGCCCGTATTCCCAGGTATAGCCGATCCCGCCGTGCGCGGCGATCGCGGCGCGGGTACTGCGGGTATAGACTTCGCACAAGTGCGCCTTGGCCATCGCCGCCGCGCGCGGTGCGTCGGGGAATTCGGCATCGTGGGCATAGGCCGCGTACCACACCAGCGCGCGCGCCGGTTCGACGTCGAGCGCCATATGCGCGAGCTGATGCTTGAGCCCCTGGAAGCGGCCGATCGGCTGGCCGAACTGTTCGCGCTCCTTCGCGTATGCCACCGAAAGATCGGTACAGCGCTGCGCGCCGCCTAGTGCATCGGCGGCGATCAGCACAAGCGCGGCGTCGCACAGCCTCGCGGCCATCGGATCGCCCGCCGGGAAAAGATTATGCTGCCGCGCTCCGGCGAATGCCACGCGTGAGACGGGGCGGCTGCGGTCGGTCGGCTGGACGGGCTCGATGGAGACACCCTCTCCCGCCTCGACCAGGACAATTCCGGCGTCGCGGTCGCCTACCAGGAACACCTGGGCAGCGCGCGCCGCCTGGACGAAAGGGCTGTCGCCGAGCGCGAGGGCAGCCACCGTCGTGCCTGCGGCAAGGCCCTCCAGGTGAGTCTTGGCGGCTTCGCTGGACGACTGCGCGACCGCCGCGACGGCGAGCAACTGGCCGATCAGCGGCCCCGGCGCGGCCAGCTCCCCCGCCACTTCGCTGACCAGCGCGGCGTCGAGCAGGCCCATTCCGCTATCGGGAAGGAGGATTCCGCCGAGCCCCAGCGCCATCAGCGCGGACCAGCTTGGAAGATCGAAATCGTCGCCGCTGTCGGCAAATTTATGCAGCCGTTCCATCGGCCAAACGGCGGCCAGCGTCCCGCGCACCGCGTCCTGGATCGCCGCCTGCTCTTCGGAGAGATGAAAGCGCATCGCCTATTTCTCCGAAGCCATGGCCAAGTCGCGCGGCAGGCCGAGACCGCGTTCACCGATGATGTTGCGCTGGATGTTCGACGCGCCCCCGGCGATCGAATTGCCGAGGCTGCCCATGATCTGGTCGAGCCACTTCTCAGGTCCGCGCGGTCCCCGCGGTCCGCGTCCGCCCGCACCCGCGGGTTCGACAAATGCATGCTCGCCGATCAGGTCTTGCGCCAGCAGCGCCATCTCGTGGCCGATCTCGGTCAGGAACAGCTTCATCATCAGCCCGACCCGCCCCGGGTCCTCGCCCGCTGCGGAGCACGAAAACAGGCGGAAGCTGGTGTAGCGGTGCGAAAGCACGAAACCCTCGATCCGGGCCAACTGGTCGCGCACCAGCGGATCGCCGATGCGGCCCGTCTCCCTGGCCAGATCGACCAACTTGCGGAACTGGTTGCCGAGGCCGTCGGCGCTGCCGATCGCGGCGCGCTCGTGCTTCAATGTGGTGCGGCTGACGTACCAGCCCTGTCCGCGCGCGCCGACCTGCCAGCAGACCGGGGTCTCGGCGTTGTCGAAGAAGAATTCGCAGAAGGTGTGGTCGCCCTCCTCGCCCGTCATCTGGCGGATCGGGAGGCGGGTGACGCCGGGCTGGTCGAGATCGATCAGCAGGTAAGTGATCCCGTCATGCTTGGGCGCGTCGGGCTCGGTGCGCACCAGCATAAACATGTGGGTCGACTGCATCCCCTGGCTGGTCCAGATTTTCTGGCCGTTGATGATCCACTTGCTGCCATCGGGCGATAGCTCGCCCTTGGTCCTCACGCTGGCGAGATCGCTGCCCGAGCCCGGTTCGGAATACCCCTGCCCCCAGATGTAGTTGCCCTCGATGGTCTTGCGGATGAACAGCTCGCGCTGTTCGTCGGTGCCTTTCTCCAGCAGCGTCGGCACGGTCATGTTCACACCGTTGCCGCCCACTTCCATCGGCGCGCGGG
This sequence comes from Novosphingobium sp., assembly GCA_030697365.1. Lineage (GTDB taxonomy): Bacteria > Pseudomonadota > Alphaproteobacteria > Sphingomonadales > Sphingomonadaceae > Novosphingobium. The sequence continues at coordinate 19,382 of JAUYQH010000070.1, forward strand.
CGCGGGCGAACTCCTCGCGGATGACCTGCGCGCGGATCACGTCGACCGGCTGCTCCGAGCCGCCGTAGCGCCTGGGCACCGAACGGTAAAGATAGCCAGCACCGACCGCCCTGCAGCGGAACTCGCGGATGAATTCGCGAAGGTCTTCGTTCCGACGCTCGCCCGGCTTCCATTCGGCGACGAGGAAGGCGCGGACTTCCGCGCGGAAGGCTTCCGCCTCGCTTCCATAGCTGAGGTCCATCAGGGCTTGGCCTTGTTCGCTTCGCGCCAGATCATCGCGGTGGTGGTGGTCGACAGCGTCATGTTGAGGGCCTCGGCGTCGAGCGCGGCCTCAAACGCGAAATCCTCGGCGTTGTTGAGGTTGGCCTTCATGTAGCGGTAGCCCATCCGCGGCCCGTCCGCGAGCCGGTGCGCGGCCTTGAGCGTTTCGTCGCGCAAGGCGTCCTCATCGAACAGGCGGGTGTAGAGGCCCTTGGCGAACGCCTCCTCAGCGCTCAACTTTTCGCCGAGCAGGAACAGATCGCGCGCCACGCCGGTCCCGACGATCTTGGTCCAAAACCAGCTCGACCCGAAATCGCCGCCCGCGCCGATCCGGTCGAACGCGGTGAGAAAGCTCGCCGAACGGCTGGCGAAGCGCAAGTCGCAAGCCCCGGCGATTCCGATCCCCGCACCCGCCACCGGGCCGTTGACCATGGCGATCGTCGGCTTGGGCATTTCGTGGAGCAGGCGCGCGGTCTCCATGAATCCGCGCAGCCGGGTGAAGCCCTGTTCTGTCCGGCTGCCGACTTCGGCACTCGCCGGAACGACGGCTTTGTCAGCGCCGCCTTCCTTGAGATCGCCGCCCGCGCAGAACCCACGTCCCGCGCCGGTCACCACGACGCAACCGACCGAGCCGTCGCGCGCCGCATCGGCGCAGGCGTCGGCCAACGGCGCCATGATCGACGCGGTCAGCGCGTTGAGCCGGTCGGGCCGGTTGAGCGTGACGATCCGGACGCCGTTTTGGTTCTCGATTCCAACCTCGGACACGTCGCTCACTCCCCGCCGAGCTCCCAGTGGCGCGCCATCATCCGCGCCGCCTTCTGCGCCAGCTCGGCCGGAACCTCCGGATACATCGGCAGCGAGCCGTCCTTGTCCGGCAGCGCGATGGTGGCGGTGCCGCGAACGGTTTCCTCCTCGCGCTGGTTGGTGAACTTGACCGCGACATCGACCAGGTTCTGCCCGTTCTCGGTGCGCTTGGCGAGGACTTCGCCGGATACCTTCTGGACATCGCCCATGTAGTTGAACTTGCGGATCTCGTCATGGACGTTGGTGATGATCGCATCGTCGCCGGCCCAGTCGTTCAAGTAGCTCCACAGGTAGTTTTCGCGCATCACTCCGTAGTCATAGGCCATCGGGTTGCCGATCGCCTGCGCCCACATCGGGTCCCAATGCAGCCGCTGGGCGACATCGGGAACGCCGTATTCGTTCTTGACGTAGAACGGCGCGATCCGCTTGCGGTTCTTGTGCGCAAGGCGGCCGACGGTCGGGGCGTAGGGGACGAAACCATAGCCGCCGGCGTGGAAGCAGACCACGTCGGTCACGGTCAGCGGGCCCTTGGCCTGCAGGCCCAGGCCGTCGCCCTTCTCGACCTTCTCGAAATAGCGCTTGGTCGAACCCTGGACGGTTTCGCCGGCGTAGATCTCCTCGACTTCGGCGAAGCCCTCGTCGGTCCATTCGGCGGGCTTGATCGCGCTGTACTTGCCTTTCTTCACCGCGGTCTTGCGCTCGGTCAGCACGCGGAGGATGCGATAGACCGCGACGACCTCGCCGCGCTGGTTGACCTTCACGTCGCGGCGGACGTTGATCACCGAGCGCCCGGCGAACTCCGACTGCTTGACCTCGCAGCTTTCCTCGCCGTTGAAGCTGTAGATCGTGTCGCCGGGGAAGACCGGACGATGGAAAGTCCAGTCCGAGCCCGAGACGAATACGTGAATTCCGCGGAACAGGCTCTTCCGGAGCGCCTTGATCTCGTCGGGGACCGGATCGCCCTTCATCGGCTTGTTGATCTGTGCGCACATCATGCCCGGCGCAATCACGCCGCCCCAGCGGGTTTTCTTCGAGTAGTTCGGATCACAGAACAGCGGGTTGTCGTCGCCGCAGCCATGCGCGAAGTTGCGGATGTTGTCGGTGGTCGCGGTCTGAATGTATTCGCGGGTCTTGGCCGGCTCGTCGAAGCCGAGGAGTTGCCGCTGCCGTTCGATGTCATGATCGGTGATCTCGTAGGCTACCGCCTTCTGCCATTCCTCGCTCTGCTTGATGTCGCTTTTCGGTTCGGCCACCGCACACACTCCCTTGCATCTACTTATATAACTAGGTAATAGATGCTCGAACGATAGGCAAGGGCTTTCGCATGACCGAGGTACGCCGCATCAGCGATGCGTTGAAAGTGCGCGCCACCCACCAGCGTGACGAGATCGCGCACGACGACACGCGGCGGCAGATGACCTTCACCGAGTGGGATCGCCAGGCCGATGAAGTGGGAGGCGGACTCGCGGCCGCGGGCCTCGTCCCAGGGGACCGCGTGTTCCTGCCGATCAGCAACAACTGTGCGATCGAGATGGCAATCGCCGTATTCGCCGTTTTCCGCGCAGGCGGGATTGCCTGCCCGATCAACACCCGGCTGACGCCCAGGGAAATCGCCGATTTTGCCGCGCTTACCTCGCCCCGGTTCGCGATCACCGACGTGCCCGACGTACTCGAGGACCTGCCCCTCGACGGTTGCTGGACGGTCGATGCCATGCCGCGCGAAATCTCCGCGCTGCCTGACCAGGCCAGCCTCGACCCAAACGCCGACGCGGAAATCCTCGGCACCTCGGGAACGACCGGCAAGATCAAGGGCGTGGTGGTTTCGCATCCCGATCTGATGACCGGGGTAACCGGCACCAACATGGACCGCTCGCGCTCGACGCTCAACGCGCTGCCGCTGACCGGATCGGGCGGGAATCTCGGCATCGTGATGCTGCCCGCCAGAGGCGGCGCGACCGCGATCACCCAACCCAGGTTCGAGCCCATGGGCTTTCTCGAGCTGGTCCGCGAGAAGCGGCCGAACCTCGTCTACCTGGTCCCCTCGATGCTGCGGCTGATCCTCGACCATCCCGACGTCGCCGACTATGACTTCGCCGGGGTCAAATACCTGATGACCGGCACTGCGCCGCTGCCGCATGATTCGGTCGAACGCGCGCTGGCGCTGTGGCCACACGTGCGGATGCGCAACAGCTACGGTATGTCCGAAGGGGGGATCGGGGTCGGCACGACCAGCCAGGAGCAGGTCCGCAAGCCCGGCTGCGTTGGCAAGCTGCCCGCGCATATGGAATTGCGCGACGAGGCCGGCAACCGGATCGTCCAGCCCGGCGTGGTCGGTGAAATCTATGGCTTCCAGAAGCACCCGCGCCGTTACTGGAACGACGAGGAAGCGACCACCGCCAACTTTAAGGGCGGCTGGACCAAGACTGGCGACCTCGGCTACGTCGACGAGGACGGCGACCTGATCATGGCCGGCCGCTCGAAGGAGCTGATCATCCGTGGCGGCTACAACATTACCCCGCTGGAAATCGAGACCGCGCTCCACCAGCATCCCGCGGTCCAGCAGGCGGCGGTGGTCGGGGTTCCGCACGAAGTGCTTGGCGAAGACATCGCCGCTGCAGTATCGCTGCGCCCCGGCACCAGCGCGACCCCAGAAGAGATCATCACGTTCTGCCGCGAACACCTCGCCGACAACAAGGTGCCGCGCACCTTGCTGGTACTGGCCGAGCTGCCGCTCAACCCCAACGGCAAGATTGTGAAGAAGGACCTCGTCTCTCTATTGACCGAAGCAGCCGAGGCGAGGCGGAAGGCCGCCTGAAATGCTACATCCGCGCTTGCCCAATCACGGCAATGGTCAAACGCGAGATGCAGACCGGCTTGCCCGCCTCGTCTTCGATCCGGATTGACCAGACCTGCGTTGTCCGACCCATCGCTTCGGGTTTTGCCACTGCGGTCACCCAGCCGGCATGCGCCGGCCGGAGGTGATTGGCGTTGATCTCCATGCCCACCGCAGTGAACCGCTCGGATCGACGCACAGACCCGCCGCCATCGAACCGGCAGCTTCCGCCAGCACCACCGAAGCTCCGCCGTGGAGCCGTCCGAAAGGCTGGACCGTGCGCTGATCCACCGTCATCCGCGCGCTGATCGAGTCATCGCCGCAATCGATGAACTCGATCACGATCAGCCCGGGCAGCATGTTTTGATGCAGCTGGTTCAGCCGTTCGAGCGAGGGCCGCATGCCGTTCCACCAGATCATTGGATGTGGTCTAACGAAGGTTGGCGCTGGCTCATTTCAGCTGCTCGAATGGCACGTCCTTGTCCATCCGCACTTCGCCCGGCATGCCCAGCACACGCTCGGCGATCTGGTTGCGGAGCACCTCGTCGGCGCCGCCGGCGATGCGGATTACGGTCGACCAGATATAGTCGTGCTGGATCTCGCGGGTGCGCGCGTCGCCTTCCGCCGGAGCCATCGCGTCCAGTCCGCGCAACTCGAGCGCCAGACCGCTGGCCTGCTGATAGCGGCGCGCGAACGCTAGCTTGACCATTCCGGCGAGCGCGCCGGGGTTTTCGCCCCGGCTGACCATCGTGCGCAGCCGCGCCTGAAACGATTTGCTCGCCTGTTCTTCGGCCAGCGCCTGCGCCAGCGCGAGCCGCACCGAGCCGCTGTCAAGCGCGGTCCCGCTCCCACGCGGCGTAGCCTCGGCGTAAGCGATTAAGGTCTCGATTCCCCCGCGCTCGCCGCCCTGGTTGAGCCGCTCCCCCATCAGCACGGTCATGCAGCAGGCCCAGCCCTCGCCCACTCCGCCGATGCGGTTGGCGTCGGGAATCCCCACGTCGCTGAAGAAAGTCTCGTTGAAGTCGCTGGCGCCCGAGATTTGGCGGATCGGGCGGATGTGGATCCCCGGGGTCTTCATATCGACGACGAAGAAGGTCAGCCCCTTGTGCTTGGGGACGGTCGCGTCGGTCCGCACGACGAGGATACCCATGTCGCTGCGGTGGGCCCAACTCGACCACACCTTCTGGCCATTGACGATCCAGGAATCGCCATCGCGGACGGCCTTGGCCCGCAAGTTGGCGAGGTCCGAACCCGCCGAAGGCTCAGAAAACAACTGGCACCAGGTCAGTTCGCCCTTGAGGGTCTTCTCGGCGTAGGCGGCGATCTGCTCGGGCGTGCCGTGCTTGCCAATCACCGGCAAGGCCATGCCCAGCCCGATGCCGATATAGGGGCCTTTGGGCAGGTTGTAGCGGGCTTCCTCCTCGGCGAAGATCACCGCTTCGATGCCGGTTCCGCCACGGCCTCCGAGCGTCTTGGGCACCGTAATTCCGGCGTAGCCGCCATCGTACAGCGCGCGCTGCCAGGCGCGGCCGCGCACCACCTCCTCGACATCGTCGAGCATCACCCCTTCGGGGATTTCGTGCCTCGGTGCGTTTGCGGCAAGCCAAGCTGTCGCCTCGGCGCGGAATGCGGCTTCGGCGGGGGATTCGTTGAAGTCCATTTCAAGCGGCCCCTCTGGACATTTTGGATGTCTGGCTGCCCGGTGTGTTTGCGATCAAACGCTCTGCCCAGTGCTCGCGGTTGCCCAGCGCCACCGCATGCGTGCGCTCGCGGCGATAATAGAAATGACAGTTGGCTTCGAAGGTATAGCCGATCCCGCCGTGGACCTGCAGGTTCTCGCGCGCACCCATCTCGAATGCGGAGATCGCGGTCAACCGCGCCGCCGCGGCAGCCGCAGGCAGCTCGTCGTGCGCATCGGCGGCGGCCCAGCCCGCATAGAACGCGTTCGAACGGGCCATCTCGACCGCCACCGCGAGATCGGCGAGCTTGTGCTTGATTGCCTGGTAGCCCGCCAGCGGGCGTCCGAACATCTGTCGCTCCATCGCGTAGTCGCGGGCCATGTGAAGGCACGCCTCGGCCGCACCGACCGCTTCGAATGCAGCTTGCGCCGCCGCACGATCGAACAGCGTCGCGATCTGCCCCGAACGTGGGAGCAGCTCGGCCTCGGCTCCGGTGAACTGGAGCCGAAAGTGCGGGCGCAGCTGGTCGAAACTGTCGAGCCGAGTGCGGGTGACAGCCGGTTGAGAGAGCCGGGCCAGCGCCAGTGCCTCACCCACCTGGACCACCGCAATCGTCGCGACGCCCGCGTCGGCGACGGGGTGCTTGGTCCCCGTCAGCTTGCCTTGATCGAACCGCACCCTGGAACCCAATAGGTCGCCCGGCCCTTCGGCGTAGGCGAAGCACCCGACGACCTCGCCGGTGGCCAATTTGGGCAGCCATTCCGCTTTCTGCGCGTCGCTTCCGGCGAGGCGGATGGCGTCGGCGGCGAGCACGATCGACGAGGCGAAGGGGATCGCCGCATTGGCCCGCCCCAGCTCCTGCGAGATCATCGCCAGGTCGAGTTCGGAGAGCCCAAGACCACCATGTTCCTCGGGGATGTTCGCGCCGAGAAAGCCCATACTGCCGAGTTCGCGCCACAGCGGCTCGTCCCATTCGGCATGCGCATCGATCAGCTGGCGCAAGCGATCGAACGGAACCCGCTCAGCCAGCAGCCCGCGGGCCTGCTCGGCCAGCATCTTCTGTTCGTCGGAGAGGTCGAAGTTCATGACGGCGTCCTCATCGGGTGGCTTTCAGCGCATCGAGCATGCGCACGAAGTGGTGTCCGTTCCACACGTCCTGGTCCTCGCCCCAACCGACTTTGCCGTCGAAGTCCCAGCGCATCAGCTGGTTGGTTCCGTACCCCGCCTCGCTCATCCGGCTGACCGCCGTTCCTTCGGCGTTCATCGCCCGACCCTCGAGATCGGCAAGCTCGACGTGCATATGCGTGCACCAGCCGGTCTCCGGGCTGCGAAAGGCGCGCATTCGGCTCTTCGCTTTGTCGAGCGAGCCATAGACCCCGTCGCGCAGCAAGTAGCCGCCGTTCATCGGGCTCCAGCCTTCTGCGTCGCCGTCCTGCGAGCGGACGAACCCCAGAAACCCGCTCTGGCCGTCGGCATGCCCGAAGATGTACTGGATACGCCCGCGCCCCCGCTCGCGCTCGATCTCGCGCCAGCGCGCGCCGCCGGGACGAAGCACGCGCTCGAGATCGTTCGCGTAGCTCTGCTTGCGGCTTTGGGCGTATGGCCCGCCGCGCGGTCCCCAGGTACGGTCGCGCACGCTCCAGCAGTCGAGCGCGATGTCCTCGCCGCGCAGCCGCATCGTTCCCGTGATCCGGCCGAGCTGGTCGTAGTGCGGGGTCTGGATGAAGGGCGGCTCGCCCGGCTCGAAGCGGCGCGGCGGGTGCGCACCCTCGAACACGAAATCGAGCGCGAAGTCGCGCGCCTCGTCGGCGTACTGGAGATGGTACTTCATCCCCGGTTCGAGCATCTTGAGCGAGTAGCCGCCGCCGGGAAAGGTTATGTGCCGCAAGTCCGGATCGGCGGGCATCGGCGCTTCCTCGACCTTGCGATAATACCCCATCCGCGCCGGATCGTAGCCGTCCGGACCCCACACGAAGATGCGCCAGGTAACGGTCTTGCGGTTGGGGTAATACGGCGCGTGGATCCACCCGCCGAGCTTGCGCCCGGGGACGTTCCACGACCACCAGTTGGTTTCGGTCTCGTAAGGATCGTCCGAAAGCGGGTGATAGCAGTCGTCTTCGGGGCGGAAGGCGAGATCGTCGGTCATGCGATATCCTCGTAGCGCGTGGTGGCGAGCGCGCCCAGCGCGTCGCGCATCAGGAAGGTCTCGCGAGTGGTGCGGGCGTGGCAGAGCTGCAAGGCTTGCCCGAATTCGACCCTGCCGCCGGCAATCGCCCGGCCCAGCGCCGCGCGCGCGGTTAGCAGCTCGCCATGGCGCTCGCCCAGCACGCCGTCGATTTCTTCGCACTCCTGTGCATCGAATGCCGCACCATAACGATCGCGCATCCGCCAGAACTTGACCATCCGGGCGAGCGCCTTGGCCTTGGCGGCAGCGCGCTCGCTGGTGAGGCCGGGGACGATCTCGTCCTTGAGATCGGCGAGCGCGACGGCGAAGCCAGCGTCAGTCCACTGCGCCGGACAATCGGGCAGATCGGGCGTCGCGAGCGCGACGCCGCTCAGCTCGGCGAGCGATTCGACGATGACCCGGCGGTGCATCGTGCCATAGAGCATCGCGGCGCCCGTCGCCGATCCCGGCGTCCCACCCGCCGCCGCCTGTGTGACTTGACCCGCCACGGAGAAACCGAGCTGGAAGTAGAGGCGATGATACTTGACCCGCGCAACATCGACCGCCCGCCCACTGGCCTTCTCGTAAGCGGCGAACGCCTCGCGCATCGGCACGAACGGCTGGATCAGGCTGCGCACCCAGATCTGCGCGAGATCCTCCATCGGATCGCCGAGGTGGGTCAGTTCCCAATCGACCAGCGCGGTGACGCGGTTGCCGTCGTAGAGGAAGTTGCCCGGCCCGGCATCTCCGTGGACAAGCACCGGCGGGCCGCTGTCGGCGGGCACGTTTGCGGCGAGCCAGCGAAGCGCGAGCTGAAGCAGCGGGTCCGCGCCACAAGAGAGATTGTCTTCGGAAAGCTGATCGAGCCGCGCGGCGATCGTCGCCGAGACCGGCTGGTGGGGATCGCCAAGCGCCGCCAGTGCGGGATGGCCCGCGTCGATCGCATGGAGCCTCGCCAACTGGTCGAGGAAATCGGCAGCGAGCGCGGTCTTGTCAGGCGCTTCGGGAAAACGGTCGCGCCCGGGCACGAAGGCGGAGCAAAGCGCGAGGTGCGAAGGCTCGGCGGCGATCAGGCGCGCGACCCGAACCCCGCTTTGGGCAAGCGGACCGGACAACGCCGCGAGCGCCGCCGTTTCGCGCTCGAAAAAGGCGATGCGCTTCGCGTCATGCGTCCGCGTATCCCACGCCAGGTAGCAATCCTGCCGTTCGTCACCCGGGAAAGCCAAGGAGATCTCCGCGCCCTGACGCGACGCACCGCCGCCGCCGCGCGGCCGCTCGTCGGCAATGACGGCGCCCGATCGACGCTCGATCGCGGCGCGAAGATCAGGAGGAATGGCACTTGTCACCCGGGCGCTCACTTGTATAACCTGGTAACACATCACATCACACCATCGGAGAGTCAAGCGTGAGCTATCGAACCATCCTTCTCGAAATTGCCGACCATGTCGCGACGATCACGATCAACCGCCCCGAGGCGCTGAACAGCTTCACCCGCGAGATGCTCGAGGATTTCGCCGCGGTTTGGAAGGCACTGGGCGAGAACGACGACGTACACTGCTGCGTTTTGCGCGCCGCACCGGGCCGAGCGTTCAGCACCGGGGCCGATGTCAAGGCGGCGCAGCAGCCCGGCGGCGCGGTAGTCGACCTGGCCAACATCTGGCACTGCGAGGACCCGGGCAAGTACCTCGGTCCCAAGTCGCAGAACTTTTGGAAGCCGGTGATCGCCGCGGTCCACGGGATGGCCGCGGGCGGCGCGTTCTATTGGCTCAACGAGAGCGACATCGTAATCTGCTCCGACGACGCGACGTTCTTCGATCCGCACGTGACCTACGGCATGACCAGCGCGCTCGAGCCGATCGGGATGACCTACAAGATGCCGCTGCAGGACGTGCTGCGGATGGTTCTGCTGGGCAACGACGAGCGCGTTTCGGCCGAGACCGCGATGCGCATCGGCATCGTTAGCGAAGTCGTTCCGCTCAACCAATTGTGGTCGCGCGCGGCCGAACTCGCCGCGATCGTCGCAGCCAAGCCCCCTGCCGCCACCGCCGGCTCAGTCAAGGCGATCTGGCAGAGCCTCGACCTGCCGCGCTCGGTCGCGATGACGCAAGGTCTCAAATACTGCCAGATCGGCAATCCTGTCGGCATCCCCCAAGTCGATCGCGCCGCGCTGATGGCCGACAAGGCGAAGAAGTTCACGCTCCGGTAGGGCGACTAGACTCACTGACGACTCTGCCATAGATAGACTACCTAGTTATACACCTTGGGTGAGGTTATCGAAATGCGCCGGATTTCCGCAAGCGATGCGGTGTTTCTCGACATGGAGACGCCCAATGCCCCGCTGATCATCGGCGGGCTGTTCGTGCTCGACCCCTCGACTGCGCCGGGCAACTTCGTGCGCCACCGCGACATCCTCGACTATGTCGAGAGCCGGCTCCACCTCATGGCCAACCTGCGGCGCAAGCTGGTCTATCACCCGCTCGGGCTCGACGAGCCGCGGCTGATCGACGATCCGGATTTCGACCTCGAATTCCACGTCCGCCACATTGCGCTGCCCAAGCCGCGCGACTGGCGCCAGCTCAAGATCATGACCTCGCGGCTGATCTCGCGGCCGATGGATATGCACCGTCCGCTTTGGGAAATGTACATCATCGAGGGGCTCGAGGAGCTCGAAGGCGTGCCCGAGAACGCCTTCGCGATGCTGTTCAAGATGCACCACGCGACCTTCGACGGCAAAGCCGGCGGGGCGGCGCTGTGGGCATTCATGCAGGACACCCCCGAGTTCGAACCGGTCCCGCCCGAGAAGCGTTGGGTACCCGACCGCAAGCCCGACGCGCTGGGCTGGACGGTCAACTCGCTTCAGGAAGGCGCCAAGCAATGGCTCGCCAACCTCAAGGCGATGCCCGGCCTCGGCAAGGGGATGTGGGCGAGCGCGAAGGGCAGTGCGGGCGACTTGCGCGAGGGATGGCGCGAAATGCTCGCGCCGAAGACCCGGTTCCAGAACAAGATCACTACCCATCGGGTGTGGGACTTCGTCCGCTTCGAAATGAGCGACGTGCAGAAGCTGCGCGCGTCGTTGGGCAAGCCCAAGATGAACGATCTGCTGCTGACCGTGGTCGGCGGCGGCTTGCGCAAGTACCTAGCGAAGCACGGGGAACTGCCCGAAAGATCGCTGCTCACGATGTGCCCGATCAGCGTCCGCGGCGCGGGCGATGCGGCCGAGGGCGGCAATTTCGTCTCGGGGATGCGGGCGACGCTGGGCACCGACATTGCCGATCCGCTCGAACGACTTAAGGCGATCGCAGAGAGTTCCAAGAAGGGCAAGGCGCAGGCCGAGGCGATCGGCGGCGACTTCCTGGGCAACATGCTGGCGATGACCCCCTACCCGCTTCGCTCGCGAATGATGCGCGGGATGCTCGGGATGGCCGAGCGCAGCAACGCCTCGCTGCCGGGATTCGCCAACACCACCGTGACCAACGCGCCGAACCCGCCTGGGGGACACTATTTCACCGGCGCGAAGGTGCTGTGCTACGCGGGTTTCGGACCGGTGGTCGAGGGCAGCGGGCTGTTCCACACGATCACGGGCATGGACTTCGAGGTGACGATTTCGGTTACCAGCTGCCGCGAAGTGCTGCCCGATATCGGGTTCTACATCGAATGCCTGCGCGACAGCTTCGCCGAGCTGCAGGAGGCCGCGAAAGCCAAGGTCGCTGCATGACCCATCCGCGCAACCACGCCGCGGCCGATCCCGACAAGCCGGCGGTGATCATCTCCGATGGTTCGGCCACGCTGACCTATGGCCAGCTCGAGGAGCGCGCCAATCGCGGTGCACAGCTGTTGCGCGCCAAGGGCATCGCCCGCGGCGACACCGTGGCCTTCTGGCTGGCCAACGGAACGGGCGTGTTCGAGTTCTACTGGGCGGCCCAGCGGTGCGGGCTCTACATCACGCCCATCGCCACCGCGTTGACCGGCGAGGAGGCGAGCTACATCGTCGCCAACTCGGGCGCCAAGCTAGTGGTGGTCTCTCCCGAGATCGGCGCCCTGGCGGCGCTCGACGTCCCCGCGGGGGTCGAGGTCTTGACCCTCGATGAGTGGCGTTACCAGTGCAATCATCAGCCCGCCGGGCCGATCTCCGACGAAAGCCCTGGCTTCCACATGGTCTATTCGAGCGGAACCACCGGACGGCCCAAGGGGGTGCGGCTGCCCTTGCCCGAAGGCGGCGTGACCGACCTGAGCATGCTCGCCGCCAAAGCGCGCGACGGGTATGGGCTGACAGGCGAGGACGTCTACCTGTCCCCCGCGCCGCTCTACCACACCGCGCCGCTGGTTTTCACCACCAACTGCCACCGGCTCGGTGCGACGGTCGTGCAGATGCCGAAGTTCGATCCCGAGGCGGCACTGGCTGCGATCGAGAGATTTCGCGTGACGATAACGCAGATGGTCCCCACGATGTTCGTGCGAATGCTCAAGCTACCCGACGAGGTCCGAGCGAAGGGTGACTTGTCTTCGCTGAAAACGGTGATCCACGCCGCGGCGCCGTGCCCCGTCCCGGTCAAGCGGCAGATGATCGAATGGCTCGGCCCGATCCTGTTTGAATACTACGGCGGCTCGGAAGGCAACGGCTCGACCGGGATCTCCTCCGAGGAATGGCTGCGCAAGCCCGGCTCGGTCGGCCGTGCGAGCTGGGGCACGCTGCATATCTGCGACGACGAGGGCAACGAACTGCCCGCAGGCGAACAGGGGCTCGTCTATTTCGAAGGTGGCTGGGACTTCCAGTACCTCGGCGACGAGGCCAAAACCCGCGACAGCCGCAACCCCCGGCACCCCACCTGGTCGGCGCTTGGCGACGTCGGCTATCTGGACGACGACGGCTATCTGTTCCTGACCGACCGCAAGAGCTACATGATCATCTCGGGCGGGGTGAACATCTACCCGCAGGAAGCCGAGAACCTGCTGATCACCCACCCCAAAGTGGCCGACGCCGCGGTGATTGGGGTGCCGCATCCCGATTTCGGCGAGGAAGTGAAGGCGGTCGTCCAGCCGCTCGACGCCGGTGACGCTACGCCGGCATTTGCCGAAGAACTGATTGCCCACTGCCGCGAGCACCTCTCGCCGGTCAAATGCCCGCGCTCGGTCGACTTCGACCCGGCGCTGCCACGGCTCGACAACGGCAAGCTCTACAAGCGCCTGATCAAGGACCGTTACTGGCAGGGCCAGGCGAGCCGCATCGCCGGCTGAACCAGAAAAGCCCCGACCATAAGCGCGCTCCACCAGCTCAGCCAACATTTGCGCGATGCCGTTCGCGGAGACCTGAACGCCCGAACCACGTTGCGCCGCTTCGGCGACGCAAAAAGGCGCGCACAGTCGGCCGGAGCGAAACCCGTGTGGGATCGCCCATAGGCCGATCAAGCTTGTCGAGCACGTGCTCGACTGAGCGCGTGGTCGCGCACATCCGGGCCAAACCGCCGCCGCGCGGAGCAGGCGGTACCCTCAGCCGAAGACGATCGCGGCAAGTGCGAAAATGCTCACCGGGGCAAACAGCATTGTCCAGCCCAGAATCAGGATGGCGACATCGACACAATGCTGCAGCAGGCGTCGGGCCCCGTCAGCGGAAAATTGCGGACGCCGAGTTCGAGTGTGGGATCGGGGAGGCGGTCGGCAGCGATCGCATGCGCCAGCGCGGCCTTCACCCCGGCCTCGCTTGCGCAAAGCGACGGCGCCTCGCGCGCCGCGCGTTCGATTGCTTCTTCGAAAGTCAGCGCATCGGCGTGGAGCGCGGTTGGCAGCGCCAACGCCAGCCCCGCGCAAATGAGGATGCGCATGAGTTCGCCCGCCATCGGATCGGCGGGATCGCCCCCGGCCGGACGCAGTGAAGCGCCCCCCGGAGGCGAGGCCGTCAGCCGTTCGAGCGAGGGGCGCGCTTGCCGGTCATGCAGTCGGCCGCACTCGCCTTCATCATCGGGCAATCGCAGTCCGCCATCGCGGATGCGCGGTCCTTTTCACGGACGCGGACGGGCGCGATCAGACCCGACCTGCTCGGGCCAGGGGCTGGGCGGGTCGTCCAATCCGAACCACCCCGCGCGGTATCTTGCGCCGATACCCCAGATGCGGATGCGACCGCCGCGAGCGCGGCGACGACTATGAGGAGTGTCTTCATTTTAAGAGATCCTTGATTGAATCACGGGAAAGCGGGCGGCGAACCGAGGTTCGTCGGCGCCCGTCGGTTCAGCCAAGGCGTGCCGGTGGGTGGGTGTCAGGTGGAATCGTTCGGCCCCGGAGAGTGGTCGCCATCCTCCAAAACTGCGGCGCACCAAGCCTTTGGGTAACCAAGTCACTCCGCCCATTGGGATAAAGCACACTCAAGGTCGCGCAGCCCGCCAGCGCCAGGCAGGCCAGCGTCATGTCGCTGCAGGGCGCGCCGTCGTGGCTGCTCGGTCCGTCCTGAGGGCAGCAATCCATGCCGCCCATTTCGGAGGATTGCGCGTGCTCCATCGGGCACCGCTCTGCTGCGAGCGCCACGCCTTGCGTCGCAAGTCCGATCAGGACTCCGACAACCAGCAGGACATGAAGAAGCGCTCTCATTGCGCTCTCATTGCGCTCTCAGAATGGCTCTAGGCATCTTGGAAGTCAATTCGGCGCCGCATCGCGCGAAGTTCAGCACGGCGATAGCCCAAGAGGACCATCAACTTCGGCATGTTCGCCGTCGAGATGATCGCCGGCTCGGCAGCGGAAAGGCGTGCTTTGCAGGCGGACGCATTCGTCTTCCTCGGGGACTCGACGAACTACGCGATCAGCTTGCTGGTCGCGGGCATGGCGCTGGCTTGGCCGGCTCGTGCGGCGCTCGTCAAAGGACTGACGTTGATCGGCCTTGGTGCGTAGGTACTCGTCACGGCGGTCATCTCGGCGCTATCCGGCTCCTCGCACGAACCGGGAACCATGGACATGTCGGCGCGCTCGCCCTCACTGCCAATGTTGGCGTGGCGCTGATGCTCTATCGTTGCCGAACAGGCGATGCGAACATGCGCTCGGTTTGGATTTGCTCACGCAACGACGGGGACCTGACCGCCATGACCGTTTCACGAGCAATTCTGTTGCCGCGCGACAAAGTGAAGATCGGCGAATGCGGCACGGGCGATGCTCTTGGTATTGTCGGTGTCCGACGCAACGGCAATCTGGATCGGCTTGCCGGGTCGGTTGCCGAACGCCGCTGCGAAGTCCGCGGCGACATCGACGCGCTCGTTGACCCATGTGCCCGCCCGCGCGGTGCCGGTTTCGGCAACGATCAACTCCGCGCGATCGGTGTAGGCACTTTTGCGCCGCGTACCGACCGGATTGCGATTGTCCCACACGTAGTTGACTGCGGCATCGGGAACGTTTGCGCCGAACAGCCGCCGCGCGACGCCAAGCTTGAGCCGCGTGCCCGCGCTCAACGCCTTGTCGGGCATATCGAACGCGACATAGAGCCGGGCGGCATAGTCATCGCCGCTCTTCTTTGTCATGTCGCCGCGCACGACGGGCGCATCGACCAGCCAGCGCCAGCACAGGATCGGAGTTGTCGCGAGATCGACGGTCAGGGGCCGCGCCAACAGGGCCATACTGCCATTGGCGCGCGCCTCGACCGCGGTGACCCCTGCAATCGTCGTGACCCGATATGTCGTCGGCTTGATCTTCTTGTCGATCTGCACCACCCGCCACGGCGCGGGCAACGCCCCGCTGTCGACGAATTTGCCGATCCAGACGCTGTCTCCAGCCGCGATCAGCATCATGGCGGCTGCAAGTTTGAGAATGGTTTTCATGGCAACGCCTGTGCTCGGTCGAGATCGGCGGGTTCGTCGATATCACTGAGTGTATCGCCGATGTACAACGACCAGCCCAGCGTCCTGATCCGGGCGATCGTGGTTGCTGCAACGGTGCTGGTGCTCCAGGCAATGTCGGCAAACAATGAAGGGTCGGTGCGGGCAAGGCCGAGCAGGACGTAGCCGCCGTCGCGCGCCGGGAAGATCACCGCATCGTGCCGGTCCAGCTGTGCTGCCGCTTCGCACAATCGCGCGCTGTCGAGATCGGGGCAATCGGTGCCGATCAGCAAAACCCGTTCGCCCCCGTCGATGACCCGCGTGGCGGCTGCGGACAGTCGCTGGCCCAGATTGCCCTCCCCCTGGTCCGCCAGCCGCACCCCCGCCGGCAGGTGCCCCGCCCATTGCGGATCTGCGGGATGCGGCGCGGCACAAAGCTCGGTGTTCGCAAGTCCCGCTACGAGCGCACTGTCGACCGTTTTGGCCAGCAGGCGCTGTGCCAGCAGCGCCGCACCCGCCTTACCGAGCGCAGGAATCAGCCGCGTCTTGACGCTGCCCGGCACCGGGGCCTTGGCAAAGATCACGATCCGCGTCGTCGCGGCGCTCATCTCCGGCGCCAACGATGGTAGCGTTCGACCCATCTCAGCAACCGCTCGGGCTGATTGGTCTTCTTCCACTCGCCCGCAGCGTACTTGTTTGCTTCGGCCATGGTCGGATAGGCGTGGATCGTCCCGAGGATCTTGCCCAGCCCAATCCCGTGCTTCATCGCCAGGACGAACTCGGCAAGCAGCTCGCCAGCTTGTGCCGCAACGATGGTCACGCCGAGGATTGTGTCCTTGCCTGGCCGCACCAACACCTTGACGAAGCCCCGATTGGCTCCTTCGGCAACAGCGCGATCGAGATGGCTTAGATCGTAGCGGACGACTTCGTAGGCGATCCCGGCCGCCGTGGCCGTCGCGACTGTATGGCCGACGTGGGCGACTTCAGGATCGGTGAAGGTAGTCCACGGGATCACGGAGTAGTCGGCCCGAAAAGTTCGAAATCGCCCGAACAGCGCGTTAACCGCCGCGTACCACGCCTGGTGCGACGCGACGTGGGTGAACTGGTAGGGTCCAGCGACGTCGCCGACCGCGAAGATATTGGGGTAGATGGTCTGAAGCGTCTCATCGACAACGACAGTCTTGCCGGTCTCGATCCCAAGCTCCTCGAGCCCGTAGCCCGTCAAGCGTGCCTTGCGCCCAACCGCGACGATCATGTCGTCGAACGCGAATACGCTTTGCGTGTCGCCATGCCCGGCGATCAGCGACTTTGCCTCGCAGCGCACCGCTTCATGCCCGGTTCGTACAGCGACCCCTTCGCCACGCAGCACGTTGGTCATAAAGGTCGAGACTTCCTCGTCCTCGTTAGGCAGAATTCGGGGACCGGCCTCGATCAGAGTCACCGCGCTGCCCAGCCGAGCGAAGGCTTGCGCCATTTCGGTGCCGATCGGTCCGCCGCCGACGATGACAAGCCGGGGAGGAACCCTGTCGCGCGTCTCTAGCGCGTCCCACATCGTATCGCTGGTGAGGATGCCGGCTTCGGAAAGGCCGGGAATGTCGGGCACGAGAGGCTCAGCTCCCGCGGCGATGACGATCGCGCGGGTAGTGAGGCGCTGGGAGCCACCTTCACGATCGGTAATCTCGACGGTCCACGGATCGACGATCCGGGCGTGACCGAGGCGGACATCGACGCCAAGCTCGGTATAGCGCTCCACGCTGTCGGCCGGCGCGATCGTGGCGATCACGCTGCGGATCCGCGCCATCACTGCCTTGAAATCGACGTCAGGCGTGGCGGAGGCCAGCCCGAATGCGCTGGCATGGCGGATATCGTGTGCGAGCCGTGCGCTGCGAATTAGCGCCTTCGACGGTACGCACCCGGTGTTGAGGCAATCACCACCCATGGAGCCAGCTTCGATCAGCGTCACCTTGGCGCGAACAACGGCGGCGATATAGGCCGTGACCAGCCCGCCTGCTCCTGCGCCGATCACCACGAGGTTGCGGTCGAAGCGGCGCGGACGACGGTAGTTCTTGTAGACGCGGCGCCGCTTTACCAGGCCGATGAGCCATTTCGCGACCAGCGGAAATATCCCGAGCAGGACGAACGAGCCGATCAGTTCGGGCGAGAGGATGTCGCGGGTGCTGTCGATCCGGGCAAGCTGGGTGCCGGCGTTCACGAACACGATCGTGCCAGGCAGCATGCCGATCTGGCTGACGATATAGAACGTCGCCAGCCGCATCTTCGTCAGCCCCATCGCCAGGTTGATGAGGAAGAAGGGGAACGCCGGGATCAGTCGCAGGGACAACAGATAGAAGGCGCCGTCTTTCTCGATCCCGCGATCGATGGCGGAGATACGCTTGCCAAAGCGCGCCTTGACCCAATCGCGCAAGACGAAGCGCGACGACAAGAATGCGAGGCCGGCGCCGATCGCCGAAGCGAACGAAACGATGAGCGTCCCCAGCCACAGCCCAAACACCGCGCCCGCCGCCAGCGTCAGAATGGCCGCGCCGGGCAGCGACAGCGCGGTAGTCGCGACATACAGCAGGAAGAACCCACCGATGATGGCCAGCGGCCTGTTGTCCAACAGTGTTGCGAGATCCGCCTGGCGCGCTTTGAGGCTCTCGAGCGTTAGATAGGCGCCGAGATCGAAGATGAAGAAAGCGGCAATGGCGGCGACCAGGAAGGCGAGAAAACCGACTTTGCCGACTTTTTTTTGGCTCATGCCGAAGTTCACCGGGCCATCAATTTGTGGTCGAGCGACCAACGATCTTCATCGCGGAATGCCAACAGGACCAGTGTCGCCGCCGCAATCGTCATCGACGGGAAGAACAGGATCTGGCTGCTTTCCTTGTCGAGGAGGTACAGACCCAACGGGTCGAGCAGGTATCGCCACAACACGATCGCGCCCGGGATCAGGATGAGCGCCTGCAGCAAGTAGCTGACGCGCCGGAACAGTCCGACGACGACCAGCAGGCCGATGATCGCCTCGGCAACACCGAAGCCGATCTGGAGGCCTTGAAGGTTCAGGAAACCCCCATAATACTTGGTCGCGAGCCCCGGCCCCGCGGCCGGTGACAGCACGCGCAGCGCTCCCCACAGAACGAGCAGCAGCCCGGTTCCGGTCCGCAACAATAGCAGCGACGCAGGCTTGATCGAACCTCGCGCCATCATGGCCGCTTTGGCGCTGTGATCTCGGTCGCCTTGGGTTTCGGGTGAAACTTTGCGCGCGATGCCCATGCTTATCTCCATGGCGAATTCCAGAGCAGTTCGCTCACCAGGCGTGGAAAGTCACGCGCGGACCAGCGTATGCCGGTTGAGAAGTCCCACCGTCCCGACGACAACGAGGATTGCTGTCAGATGCACCGCCAAGTCGATAAAGGTCACGGTGAACGGATGGAAGAACTGAAGGACGAATGCGCTGCTCGCTGCGACCCCCAGACCGGCCAGCAGCGCGACTGGCAGCGGGTCGATCGGTCTGGCGCAGGCCAGCCGCCAGACAAGCAAGGGAGCGAGTGCCGCGCTTGTGGCAACAATGAACGCAAGGCAATGCAGGCTCTCGCCTAACTCCCATTCAACCCCGCCGCCGCGCCCAAGATTTCCATAGCAGCCGAGCCCGGTCACCAGCAGCCATCCGGCGAAGAACGGGATTGGGGCGGCGATCCAGCGCTTCGAACGGCCGGGGATCGATACGAAAAACGCGGCGACAATCGCGATCGCCGCGGTCGCCAGAATCGCTGCCATCTCCAGCGCGAGGTGCGTTTCGCGGCCGGAATAGCGATTACGCAACTCCGCAAAATCGCCGAACCAGGCAACCGCAAGCGCTGCGGTCGCGACGATTGTCGCCAACGCCATCAGTGCGCGCAGCTCTGGTGCGGGCAGCGGCCGCACCGGCGCCACGCCCGCAGCGAGCCGGTCGATGAGTGAGTCCGTCCGCAAGGAGGTCATGCGGGCGGGTCTTTGGAAAGGTTGAGGCGCAGCTTCTTCATCGCGCGATGAACGTTGACCTTGAGCGAGGCGATTGACTGGCCCGAGATCACGGAAGCTTCGGCGAGCGTCAATTCTTGGATCTTTACCAATTCGATGGCCTCCTGCTGGCCTTGTGACAGGCCCCTTGTCATCCGGGCGAGGGTCCGTGGTGCATCCCCATCCAATGGTTCATTCGCGCCAGGGTCTGCAAAAGTTTCATAGGCCAACTCGTTAAACACCTCCTTGGCCCCTATGCGTCCGCGCTTGCGGATTGCATCGATCGACCGCCGGACAACGATGGCGGCGAGCCATGGCTCGACCGGGCGTCCCGGCTGATAGGTGTGCCGCACGCGATGTACTGTCAGCAACACGTCCTGGACGACATCTTCCGACAATTGCTCCGACCAACAGCGGCGGCGGGCGATACCGCGAACGAACGGGATGATTGCTCGCAAAAAGTCACGATATGCCTCGGAATCGCCGCGCTGCGCGGCGGCGAGAAGTTCCCCCCACCGGTCACCGTGTTCATGCCAGCGGTTCGAGGTCAAGTCCTGCTCCTCAGCATCCTGTAACCCCTTCGGCCGCTCGACCGAACTGGAGTTTCACGCGAGGTGATAGAGCAGGCAGGAACGAGATGGTACCGAGACACCCTTTCATCGACTTGTCCTGCCCGACGCAACAATCTATCCGCCCGAGACCGGACATCTGGACTATGACAGAAACAACCCGATCCGCTGCCCTTTCTACCGTTTCTTCTGCGGCAACGATGCGCGGCAGAAGCAGACATGGGGGCTAGCAAGGGCGAACGAAGATCGATGATCGCCACTGACGCAAGCGCCGAAGCTTCGCCCTTCGCCCTGCCACAGGCGCGACCGCTCGATCCAGCCAAATTCCAGGATCCGCTGCGCACCGTGCTGGGCGATGCCCGCGCAAATGTCGCCCTGGGGCGCCTCGAGACGCTGTGGATCAACACCGGCACGTTGTGTAACCTTGCCTGCAAGACCTGCTATATCGAAAGCTCGCCGACCAACGACGCTCTGGTCTATATAACGCTGACCGAGGTTAACGCCTTCCTCGACGAGGCCGAGGGCCTCGGCACGCATGAAATCGGCTTCACCGGTGGCGAGCCCTTCATGAATCCCGACATGCTGGCGATGATGCGCTCGGCTCTGGAGCGCGGCTTCGAAGTGCTGGTGCTGACCAATGCGATGCGGCCCCTGCGACGGTTCGACGATCAGCTCGCCGCGCTGCGAACTGAGGTTGGCGCGAAGCTGACGATGCGGGTTAGCCTCGACCATTATACCCAATCGTTGCATGAGGCGGAACGCGGCGCTCACACATGGATCAAGGCGATCGATGGCTGTCGATGGTTGTCGGAACATGGCTTCCACCTTGCCGTCGCCGGGCGACGCCTGGCCAGCGAGAGCGAGGCGGCGGCGCGCGCGGGCTATGCCGGGCTGTTCGCCGAACATGGTTTGCGCATCGATGCGTTCAATCCCGCTGCGCTCGTGCTGTTCCCGGAAATGGATGAGGCAGCCGATGTGCCCGAAATCAGCGATGGGTGTTGGGACCTGCTAGGCAAATCGCCCGGCTCGATGATGTGTTCGTCGAGCAGGATGGTGGTCAAGCGCAAGGGTTTGGAGCGGCCGACCGTGGTCGCTTGCACGTTGATTCCTTACGATGATCGGTTCGCGCTCGGAGAAACTCTCGCCGGTGCACAGGGCGCGGTTAGCCTCAATCATCCGCATTGCGCGCGCTTTTGCGTGCTCGGAGGCGCGACCTGTTCGGCTTGATGCGATGCTGACGATCGTCATCCCGGTGCTCGATGCGGCTGCAAGTCTTGTCTCGTGTCTTGCGGCGCTCAAAGGCGCGGACGAGATAATCGTCGTCGATGGCGGCTCAGCCGATAGTAGCGCGGCGATCGCCGACCGATCAGGGGCCCGGGTCATCGTCGCGCCACGCGGGCGCGGAACACAGTTGCACACGGGCGGGAAGGCGGCGCGCGGCGACTGGCTGCTGTTCCTTCATGCAGACACACGGCTTGGTGCCGGATGGCGCGATGCGGTCGCGACGCACCTGGCAACTGCTCAGGAAAGCGCCGGCTATTTCGACCTGCGCCTCGACGATGGCGCCTGGCAAGCGCGCGTCATTGAGCGCGGCGTTGCGTTGCGGGTGCGGTTGCTCGGGTTGCCATATGGCGATCAGGGCCTGCTCATCTCGCGCCGCCTTTACGAGGAACTCGGTGGGTTCCGCCCGCTGGCGCTGATGGAGGATGTCGATCTCGTGCGTAGGATTGGCCGGCACCGCCTGCGCCGCCTCGCCGCGACGGCGCTGACCTCGGCGGACCGGTGGCGCCGCGACGGCTGGATAGGGCGCTCGGCACGCAACCTCGCCTGTCTTGCGCTCTATGCCGGGGGAGTAGCGCCGGCGCGGCTCGCCCGCTTCTACCGCTGAGCCGCGGTCACTCGCGAGCACACGGCATCGACCATCAGGCCGCTTGCAGATCGGCCAGAAACGAGCGGATACGTTGGGCGTTGACCCCGATATCGCTACCCCCGACGCGGCTGATCGAGCGCATGTCAACGATCGACCCGTCCGGCTGCGCAGGATCGGTTCGAACGCGTATGATCACATCGTCCTTGAAACGGAAAAAGAAGGTCGTCGCCGTCGCCTCGATGATCCCGGCTTGCCGATCGAGCCGCGCAGTTTCCCAGCCTCTCGCTTTGACCAGCGCTTCGGCGCGCTTCATGGTGTCGGCAACGCTTAGCGGCAGGCGAAGCCCGCGAAGGTCGCCATAGCTTTCGCGATGGATTGCCTTCCACCGGCTCTCGGGATCGAGCGCGGCCAGTTCGGGACGGTCGAGGTCGGGGATATTCTCAAGATTATCGGCGCGGACCTGAAGGGTTCCGAATTGCGGTATATCGACGAGGTCGGTCGTTGCATCGTGGATCGCGGGAACCTGGCGCGCGGTCGCGATCTGATTCGTCAGATAGGTGCCGAACGCCACCGCGATGACCAGCGCGAGCAGGTTGAGCCGACCTGTATGGACCCCATCGCGCCGTGCGACGAAGAAGGCGACGATCGCCAGCAACCCGCCGGCAATCGAAGCAAAGAAGGCATAGCGCAGGATGCCGAAGCCAATTCCGAATGACCAGGCGCCGGCGCCGCTTCCAACTGCGGCGACAAGCGCCGCGGCCACTCCCCCGACAGTGAGCACAAGCGCCCCCCACGACAGACGCCGCCCCCAATTGCCCCCTGCAGTTGTGTCAGTCATTTTACCCTTTCTGCGCTCGCTCTGGCCTTAGCGGCTGAATCAGCATTCGGTCGAGGCGAAGTTCGCACGGTTCGCGAAACTGGCACAGCCCGATTGTCATCCCCTCATGTCCCGCCGCCGGCTGGGCGCGATAGGTGTCGAACAATCGGTCCCACCAAGGCAGGTTGAACCCGAAGTTCGAATTGGTCTCGCGCGTTACGATCGAATGGTGGACGCGGTGCATGTCGGGCGTGACCACGATCCGGCGCAACATGGCATCGACTGCCGCGGGCAGCCGGATGTTGCTGTGGTTGAACATCGAGGTGGCGTTCAGCAGAACTTCAAAGATCATCACCCCCAGTGCGGGAGCGCCAAGTGCCACCACCGCGCCGAGCTTGATGACCATCGACAGCAGAATCTCGACCGGATGGAAACGGATTCCTGTCGTCACGTCGATGTCGAGGTCTGCGTGATGCATGCGATGCAGTCGCCAGAACACGGGAACGGCGTGGAACAGCACGTGCTGCGCGTAAATGATCAGGTCGAGCAGAACGATGGCGACGAGGACTGCCAGCCACTCCGGAACCGCAACGAGATTGAGCAGACCCCAGTCGTTCGCTTCGGCCACCAGCGCGAGGCCGACCGCCGCGGTCGGAAACACGAATCGCACCAGCAATGCGTCGATCACCACGATCCCGACATTGCCCGGCCAGCGCCGCCACCGGCCCACCGTCAGCTGGCGGCGCGGGGCCAGAAGCTCTCCCGCTATGAGCAACGCCAGCACGGTTGCGAATACGCCGAGGCGGATCACCTGCTCGGCAGCGAGGACGCCGCTGATCGGGTCGGAGCCGCTCATCATGATCCAATAGCACAGCGCATGCGCGACTTTGCCGGCGCACCCGACGAGTTGCTCATGGTTGAGCCAACGCGATCGAGAGGCGCTCGTGACACCGGGCCAACGTCATGCGCGACCGACCGCAAGAACCCGACCATTGACGACGGTGACTGTTGGTGCCGCGGCCAGCATAAGCGCTTGTCCGGACAGACAGCGCCCCGAGCGGACATCGAAGCTGTATCCGTGCCATGGGCAGCGGACCGCGCCGTGTTCGACCTGTGCGTCGGAGAGCGGACCAAGCCAGTGCGGGCAGGTCGTCGCGTGCGCAACGAGGGCGCCGTCCAGCTCGACAACGCGAAATGGCACAGTGCTGAGTTCGAAGCCAAGCGGGAGTGCATTTCGAACAGCCGCAACGGTGCCGAGATCGATCGAGGCGCCCGCAGGTACTGTCCTCCTGGGGTGCGCCAGCGCAGCTTCGCGATGCCGCATCATCGCCTCGTCTTCGTCCCACAGCCGCTCATAGGTAGCACGATAGGCTTCTGCCAATCTGGCAAGGCGGCCTTTATCGGATTCAGGAAGATGAAACTCTACCTGGACGCCGGTTCTGTGCTGCGCGAGCGGTGTAAGCATGACCCGAATTTCCGTGCCTGCGCCCTCTCCGGCCAATGTCGTCGAGACATACTGGCCATTCACGCGGTCGGCCCGCAGTTCGATGATCTGGGTCGGTGCGCCGCCCTTGAACGTCAGCGCCACTCGCCATCCGGCATTGTCGCGCTCGATCAGTTCGCAGCGTGTGAAGCTGCTCTCGTGCAAATGATCGAGATGCTCCCAGTCGAAGACGTTTTCCCAGATTCGGTCGAGCGACGCCTCGACCGTGCGCGCATATATGCCTGCCAGCGCAAGCTTAACTTCAGACTTACCCATCGCGTGCGTTCCTGCCGCTGAATCTAGCGGGAACACGACGCATCCTCTCCTCAGCCCCGATTCGCCGCTGCGATAGTCCGACATCCATTCCTATGATCTTTTCCTCGCGGGAGATTGGTGCGGACGACGGGACTTGAACCCGTACTCTCAATGAGAAGCAGATTTTCGTACCACTTCGACTTTCGTCGCCGCCTTTCGACGTTCGTGGTCTGGACTGTCCCTTCGCCATGACCCGAAGGCTGTAGGCGCCGCCCGTCCAGTCTCTACACCTTCCCCAGACGGGGCTTGGCTCGGGATTGGCCTGGGACATGTGCCCGTTAGCGTTCCCCGACTTTGAGCGGTTCTACTCCGCGGATTTCCCCGCGGGCACTCCAATTTCTAAAGTCTGCTGCGTCTACCGATTTCGCCACGTCCGCCGTTTGTTGCCGATTCACACCCTGGCTCTCTGCTCCTATATCGCACCTAGCACAGAATCGGCCTGTTCACCCTCCAAACCAGCGCGCTACGTAAGGCGATGAAATACTTGCGCTTCTTGCCTCGCAAATTTTCTGCGGATTGGCAGGAAAATGACTTTCAAGTCCCCGGCGTCTTCCATTCCGCCACGTCCGCGTTGCTTTCCGCCTTAAAGCGGTGCGCGGGGGTATCCACCCCTGCTTGCCTATGACGAAAGTAATGGGCGCCCCCAACGAGGCTCAATCCGTGTTCAGCCGCGCGCGCATTTCCTTGCCGGGCTTGAAATAAGGCACGCGCTTGGCCGGAACCTCTACCGATTCGCCCGTGCGCGGGTTGCGGCCGCGGCGTGAATCGCGCTCGCGCGTAGAAAACGCGCCGAAACCTCGCAGTTCCACCCGACCCTGGTCGGCCAGGCGCTGGGCGACTTCATCGAAAAACACGTCGGCGACGCGTTCGATCTCTTCGGCGCGCAAGCCGCTGTTTTCCTTGGCCAGCGCCTGAAGCAGCTCGGACCGGATCATGGGCGTTTCCCCCTCTTTATCCTGCGCCGACGGTACATGACCGGCACAGGGGCGCCCCATTGCTGTTGTCCTGAACCGACGCGCGCTTCCCCGGCAGTGGCGGACGCGGCGATTCCCCATGTGCAGAGTGGCAGAACAAACCCCCCACTGCAAATCCAAAGCTGCGTCGATTGCCAAGAAAGAGACGCCGAGTGAAGGCTTTAGACCGTGGCGAGCAATTCCTCGGCGCGCAGGCCCAGGCATTCGATCCGGCGAGCGATGGCTGGCCACTCTTCTGCCAGGAACGCCGTCCGCTCGCTGCTGCGCAAGGCCGCCGCGGCGCCCGGCACCACGTACATCCCCACCCCGCGCTGGACCCGTACCAAGCCCTCGTCCTGGAACGCCTGGTAGGCCTTGGCCACGGTCAGCGGGTTGGCGCCCTGCTCGGCCGCGAAAGCGCGGACCGACGGCAGCATCGCGCCTTCGGCATAGCGCCCGTCGATAATCGCCGCGGCAATCTGGTCACGCAGCTTGAGATAGACCGGACGGGAAGCGCTGTTCATCGTGCCACCTTCATCGGGTGATGTAGTGCCATAACACAGCGAACCGGGCAACCCCTTGGAACAAAATTCGGGAACCCGTTGCGTTTGTAACAATTGGCTTCACAAGCGCGCGAATGCGGTTAGGTTCGCGGCCCTGAGCGGCTGGGGAGCCGCGAGAAGAGTTCGGAGAGGTCGCACGCAATGAAAGAGATGGGGTTGTGGAACGAGGGCGACTGGATCGTCGCGATCGCCTCGGTCGTTTTGGTCATATTCCTCGCCGTCGGCGCCTATGCCGTAACTCGTCCTCGCCCGGAGGTAGGCGGACATCCCAGGGGCCTCTACGTCCTGTTCTTTGCCGAGATGTGGGAGCGCTTCTCCTACTACGGGATGCGCGCACTACTGATTTTCTACCTGACGCAGCACTGGCTCTACAACGATAGCGCATCGAACATTGTCTACGGCGCCTACGTCAGCCTGGTCTATATCACGCCGGTGCTCGGCGGCTGGCTTGCCGATCGCTATCTCGGCCAGCGCAAGGCGGTGCTGTTCGGCGCGGTCCTCCTGACGTTCGGCCACTTTCTCATGGCATTCGAGGGTACCGGTGGGCAGAACGACCCCACGATCAACATCTTCTGGCTGGCGCTCTCATTCATCATCGTCGGCTCGGGCTTCCTGAAAGCCAATATCTCGGTGATCGTCGGACAGCTCTATCCCCTCACTGACGTCCGTCGCGACGGCGCGTACACCATCTTCTACATGGGCATTAACGCCGGCGCGGCGATCGGCACGATCATCGCGGGCTATCTCGGCCAGACGCTGGGCTGGCAGTATGGATTCGGCGCGGCAGGCGTCGGAATGCTCCTCGGCCTGACCGTCTTCATTCTCGGCAAGCCGCTGCTGCTCGGCCGGGGCGAGCCGCCCAAGCTTCTCGAGAAGAGCCGCGAGTTCATGCTCTATGCGGTCGGCGTGGTCGCAGTCGGCGTGATGTGGGTCCTGATCCAGTATCAGTCGGTCGTCGGCGGCCTGATGCTGATCGCGGGCGCAGGCCTGCTCGCTTACGTCCTGTTCGAAGCGTTCAAATTGTCCAAGGAACCGCGCGAACGCATGTTCGCGATCCTCTTTCTGATCGCGCTGCAACCGCTGTTCTGGGGCTTGTTCGAGCAGGCGGGCGGTTCGCTCAATCTGTTCACCGATCGCTATATCGATCGCCAGGGCATCCCGGCGTCGCTGTTCCAGTCGATCAATCCGATCATCATCATCCTGCTCGCCCCCCTCTTTGCCGCGCTGTGGACCTCGCTCGGCCGCAAGGGGATCGAGCCTTCGACCCCGGCAAAGTTCGGACTGGGTCTCATCCAGCTCGGCTTCGGCTTTCTGGTGCTGGTGTGGGGCGCGGCCACGGTCAGCGCCGACGCGTTGATTCCGGTGATCTTCCTGTTCGGCATCTATCTGTTCCACACCACCGGCGAGCTGTGCCTTTCGCCCGTCGGGCTTTCGGCGATGAACCGGCTTGCGCCGCGCCACCTTGCCAGCCTGGTGATGGGGGCCTGGTTCTTCGCCACGGCGGGCGGAAATTTCGTTGCCGGAATGATCGGTGCTGCGACCGGAGGCGAGGACGGAGCAATGACCAGGGATGCGACGCTCGAGATCTATTGGACGATCGGGCTGATCGCGATGGGTGTCGGAGTGGTGGTGATCCTGATTTCGCGGCTGGTGAAGCGGCTGATGCATCTCGATACGCTGCGCGACGACAATGTCGGCGACGACCTGCTTGGCCAGCGCGAGGCTGGCGAGCCGCAAGCCGCGGGAATGCACCCAGAAACCCGGCAGTCCTAGGGAAACTCGACAATGATGGCTGTTGGTGCGCGGTTCGCCGCGATGGGGCTGGCGCTTGTGCTCGCCGGGTGCGCTTCTACTGGCGCAAAGGAGACGAAGTCCAACCCGACGGCGGAGTTCGACAAGAACCCCTACCCCTCGACCTACAAGCCCTACCCGGGCGCATCCGTCGCGCTGGTTGGCGCGACGGTGTTCGACGGCGCCGGGGCACGGATCGAGAACGGCACTGTTCTGCTCCGCGACGGCAAGGTCGTCGGTGTCGGCGGCGCGGACCTGGCGGTCCCTGGCGGGTTCACCCGGATCGACGGCGCTGGCAAGTTCGTCACCCCCGGGATCATCGACGTCCACAGCCACCTCGGCAATTACCCCAGCCCCGGTGTGCCCGCGCATTCGGACGGTAACGAAGCGACGGATCCGACCACCCCCAACGTCTGGGCAGAGCACTCGGTGTGGCCGCAGGACCCCGGCTTCAGCCGGGCAATGGCCAACGGAGGGATAACCAGCCTGCAGATACTGCCCGGATCAGCCAATCTGATGGGCGGACGGTCGGTCACGCTCAAGAACGTGCCTGGGCGCACCGTCCAGTCGATGAAGTTTCCCGGCGCGCCTTATGGCTTCAAGATGGCCTGCGGCGAAAATCCCAAGCGCGTCTACGGCGGCAAGAGCCGCATCCCCTCGACCCGGATGGGCAACTTCGCAGTCAACCGCGCAACGTGGATCAAGGCTACCGAATACCGCCGCAAGCGCGATGCGGGCAAGCAGGAGACGCGCGACCTCGGGATGGAGACGCTGGCCGGGGTGCTGGCGGGCGACATCCTCGTCCACAACCACTGCTATCGGGCCGACGAGATGGCGCTGGTCCTCGATATGGCCAGGGAATTCGGTTACAAGGTCACCGCGTTCCATCACGCTGTCGAAAGCTACAAGATCGGCGACATGCTAAAGGCCAACAACGCCTGTTCGGCGATCTGGGCCGACTGGTGGGGCTTCAAGATGGAAAGCTATGATGGCATTCCAGAAAACGCCGCGCTGCTCCAGAACGCTGGCGCCTGCGTGGTGATCCACTCGGACGACGCCAACGGCATCCAACGGCTCAATCAGGAAGCCGCCAAGGCGCAGGGCGACGGCCGGCGGATGGGTATCGACATCCCCGACGAGCAGGTCATGACCTGGCTCACCCTCAACGCCGCTCGCGCCTTGGGCATCGATCAGCAGACCGGCAGCCTCGCGCCGGGCAAGATGGCCGATGTGGTGCTGTGGAACGGCAATCCTTTGTCGGTCTATTCGCGTCCTGAAAAAGTCTGGGTCGATGGCGCGCTGCTGTTCGACGCCAACGATCCCAAACGTCGTGCGGTCAGCGACTTCGAGCTCGGCCAGCCCGGCGAAGGAGACGTCAAGTGAAGCGCTTCCTGGTTTCCGCTGCCGTCGCCGCGATTGCATTCGCCGCATCCGTCCACGCGCAGGACATGGCGATAGTCAACGCAACGGTCGCCGTGGGCGACGGCGGCGAGCCGATCCGCGGCGGGCCCGTGGTAGTCCGCGGCGGCAAGGTTGTTGCCGCGGGCGCTGGTGTGGCGGTGCCCGCGGGCGTGACGACGATCGATGCGCAAGGCCGCTGGGTCACGCCCGGGCTGGTCGCCGCGATCACCGACCTCGGCCTGCTCGACGTCGATGCCGTCGGCGAGAGCAACGACTTCGGCAAGGGTAACGGACCGTTCGGTGCGGCGCTCGATGCGGCGAGCGCGATCAATCCCGCGGCACAACCGATCGCGGTCAGCCGGGCCGGTGGGGTTACCCGAGCGGCGGTCGTCCCCGCGGCCAGCGGAACGATCTTCGCCGGACAAGGCGCGGTGATCGATCTCGGTGCCGATCCGCAAGCAATCACCCGCGCGCGCGCCTTTCAGTACGTCGAACTGGGCGAGAACGGCGCGACTCAGGCCGGGGGGAGCCGCCTGACCGCGCACGCGCTGCTGCGCAACGCCCTGCGCGAGGCGGGCGATCTCGCGCGCGGCGTGCGCGAGCCGTTGCGGTCGAGCAAGCCCGCCGCGCCGATCGAGACCGGCGACGACCTGCCGCTGCCCCAACCCACCACCGCGCGCAACGACGATGTCCTGCTCACCCGCTACGACGCCGCTGCGCTGATCCCGGTGGTGGCCGGACGCCAACCGCTTTACGTCCACGTCGATCGCGCCTCCGACATTCGGGCGGTGCTCGGCCTCAGGCGCGAGTTTCCGGCGCTACGGCTGGTGATCGTCGGCGCCAACGAGGGCTGGCTCGCCGCCGCCGATATCGCCGCGGCAGGCGTGCCGATCATAGCGCACGGGCTGGTCGATCTGCCCAACAACTTCGAAGACCTTGCCGCCACCCATTCCAACGTCGGGCGGATGGCGGCGGCGGGGGTCAAGGTCGCGCTCGGCACTTTCCGCGATAACGATCAGCCCCGCTATGCCCCGCAGTACGCGGGCAACCTCGTCGCACTGACCCGTCTGCCGGGCGCAAGCGGTCTGACCTGGGGCCAGGCCTTCGCCGCGATCAGTTCGGTGCCCGCCGAGATCCTGGGCATGGGCGAGCGTTTCGGCAGCCTGCAACCGGGACGCGCGGGCGACGTGGTGATCTGGGATGGGGATCCGCTGGAGCTAACATCGGGCGTGGTCGCGGTGTACATCGACGGCGTTGCCCAGCCGCTGGTCAACCACCAGACCCGCCTGCGAGACCGCTATCGAACGCCCATCGAAGGCGCCTTGCCCAAAGCCTACGATTGGTAGAGTTTCGCAGGGGCCAGAAGGAAACCCGTGATGGACCCCGCACTTGTCAATCTGATCGCCGCCAGCGTGGCGTTCGTCGGCACCCACTTCGCGCTGTCGCACCCCTTGCGCGCACCGCTGGTCAAGGCGCTGGGCGAGAAAGGCTTTGCCGCGGTCTATTCGCTGGCCGCGCTGGCCACCTTCGGGTGGATGATTTGGGCGTTCACCAGGATGACCCGGCGCGGTACCCCGCTGTGGAACGGCAGCGGCGACGCGATTTGGGCGATCGCCAGCCTGCTCAGCATCGTCGCGCTGGCGCTGTTCCTCGGCTCGCTGCGCGGCAACCCGGCGCTCCCCGATCCCCGCGCCGGTCAGGGCCTCGCGGCCAGGGAACCCACGAGCGTGTTCCGCGTGACCCGCCACCCGATGATGTGGGGATTTGCCATCTGGGCCGTCTCGCACATCCTCGTCGCCCCGACCAAACGGACGCTGGTGCTGGCTGGCGCCATCGCCTTCCTCGCGCTGGTCGGCGCGCACCTGCAGGACCGCAAGAAGGAAGCGCTGATGGGCGAAGGCTGGCGCGCGTGGGAGAGCAAGACCAGCTACTGGCCGCGCCTGGGCGCGCTGCCGGGCATCGGAATCGGGCTGTGGGCGGTGACGCTGGCGCTGTGGCTGGCGCTTACCTGGGCGCACATCTGGCTGGCTTATGTGCCCGCGGGGGTGTGGCGGTGGTGGTGACGTGACCCCCAACCTTCATCCAGTTGCGATTAGAGTCTCAGCGTTGTTGTTGCGCGTGTGCGCAGGTGAAGCAAGGGGCTGCGTAGCGTAGCCTCCGGCTATGCGGAGCGAAGCAGCCCCTTGCTTTTTGAGGTCAGC
>JAUYQH010000098.1 GCA_030697365.1 Novosphingobium sp.
GCTGAAACTTTGAATCACTAGGTCTCCATGGCAAGAGACTGTGGATGACGAGTGCATCGATCGAGACGACGCTGGAGTTTTGGGCATCGTCGCCCAGAGACGTGAAGGCGCGGATGCGGGGATTGCTCACGCAGGAGCGCGTAGCGGTATCGGCGGCGCTGTTTCTGGATGGGTTGCTTGGCGACGAGCGGCGCAAGACTGGCTGGATGCGGGCCGAGGCGGCGGGCGATCCGGGGCCGCCCCCAAAAAGAATGCGAACGCCACCACGCTGCTGATCCGCTGGGCAATCCAGGAGGTCCGCCGCATCGCTGTACGGCTCGCGCAGCGCCGTATCCAGCCCGCCCACATCATCGCCTGGTCTACCTCGCGAAGGAAACCTCAGCCCTCAGCTCAACACGCACACATCAGCTTCAAGGCGCAACTGTACTGCTAGGCCCCAGCCTTCGCAGGGGCGACGGTTAGGCTTTTGGTGGCAGCAAGGCCTTTTCAACATCGTCCATGGTATCCGCGACGATCGCTTCGATTCCCTTCGCGGTCGGATGGACGTGATCGGGCTGGATCAGGTCGGGCCTGCCGACTACTGCCTGGAGGAAAAACGGCACCAGAGCAGCGCCGTGCTTTTTCGCCAGCGCGGGGAAGATCGAATTGAAATCCCTCGCATAATCCGCGCCAAGGTTGGGCGCGGCGAGCATTCCGGTGAGCAGGGCGGGAGTCTGACGCTTGCCCAGCTCAGTCAGGATCGCATCGATGTTGGCGCGCGCTTCGGCGGGGGAGAGCCCGCGCAGCATGTCGTTGCCGCCCAGCCCCACCGCAACCAGATCGGGCTTCCTCGGCTGGGCGTCGAGCACGAACGCCAGCCGCGCGCGCGCCGCGGCGGTGGTGTCGCCCGAGACCCCGGCGTTGACCACTTTCGCGTTGATCCCGCGCGCCCACAACGCCTTTTCCACCCCGGCGGGCCAGCTTTCCCCCGGTTTGAGGCCATAACCCGCATAGAGGCTGTCGCCGAACGCTACGATCAGCCGCTCGGGACCGGCCGGCGGGCGCGGTGCTGCGAGCGTGGCCGTTGCGCTCGATGGTACGGGCGTCGCGGGCTTGTCGCACGCCGTCAGCAGGAAGGCGCCGAAGAGGGCGACAAATTGCGACATTGTTGCGCGGGGCATGGGTTGCGGCATGCAACCAATCTATGCCATCCGGGCGCGGTGACAAGTCAGACCGCCGCGACGGCGTCGCCCCCCCTCCCCATCATCGCCCGGCCCATCATCGAGGCCCGCGGCCTGACCTTGCGTTTCGGCAGCGGCGAATCCGCGGTCGAGGTGCTGCGCGGGATCGACTTGGCGATCCAGCCCGGCGAGACCGTCGCACTGCTTGGCCCCTCGGGCTCGGGCAAGAGTTCGCTGATGGCGGTCCTGTCGGGGCTCGAACGCGCCAGCGCGGGAACGGTCGAGGTCGCGGGCGCGGCGTTCTCGACGCTCGACGAGGATGCGTTGGCGCGGGCCCGCCGCGGGCGGATCGGGATCGTCCTCCAGGCCTTCCACCTCCTGCCGACGATGACCGCGCTCGAAAACGTCGCGGTGCCGCTCGAGCTTGCGGGCGACGACGGCGAAGCCACCACGCGCGCCCACGCCGAGCTCGAGGCGGTCGGGCTGGGCCACCGGCTCGATCACTACCCCGCGCAGCTTTCGGGCGGCGAGCAGCAGCGCGTCGCCATCGCCCGCGCCACGGTCGGGCGCCCGCCGCTGTTGTTTGCCGACGAGCCGACCGGCAATCTCGACACCGCCACCGGTGCGGCGATCATGGACCAGCTGTTCGCGCGCGCCGCCGAAGCCGGCGCGACGCTCCTGGTGATCACCCACGACCCCGCGCTCGCCGCCCGCTGCGCGCGGGTGGTGACGATGGCCGACGGGCGGATCGCCAGCGACAGCCGTGGCTGATACGCTCCCCTGGTCTACCGCCTGGCGCATTGCCAGCCGCGACCTTCTGCATTCGTTGCGCGGGTTGCGGCTGCTTCTCGCCTGCCTGTTCCTGGGGACGATGGCGCTGGCGGCGATCGGCAGCCTGACCGGGGCGATCGAGCGCGAGCTGGCCACAAGGGGCCAGGCGCTGCTCGGCGGCGATATCGAGGTGGCGTTGTGGCAACGCCCTCCCTCCGGAGCCGAGATGGCGGGGCTGAAGGCGCTCGGCACCGTCTCCACCGGGGCACGGCTTCAGGCGATGGCGGTACCGGCGCGCGACCCCACGCTCGCGGTCCCGGTCGAGTTCAAGGCGGTGGATGCCGCGTGGCCGCTCTACGGCACGCTTATGCTGGCCGACGGGCGCAAGGCTGGCGCGCCCACCGGCACCACCGCATGGATCGCCAGCGGTGTCGCCGACCGATTGGGGATCGCCCCCGGCGACCGGTTCAAGGTCGGCGCGGTCAACCTCACCGTGGGCGGGATCATCGTCGACGAGCCCGACCGGCTGGGCGAAGGTTTCTCGTTGGGCGCGGTGGTGATCGCCAGCCAGGAGGCGCTTGCGCAAAGCGGGCTGGTCCAGCCGGGCAGCATGTACCGCAGCAAGACGCGGGTGCGGATGGCGCCGGGCGCCGACCCGCGTGCCGCCACCGCGCGGCTCAAGCAGGACTTCCCCGATGCCGGGTGGGAACTGCGCGACCGCAGCCGCGCCAGCCCGGGGCTCGACCGCTTCGTCGGCCGCATGGGCCAGTTTCTGGCGCTGGTCGCGCTCGCCGCGCTGGCGATTGCCGGGATCGGGATCGCCAACGGGGTTGGTTCGTGGCTCGAGGCGCGCCGACCCGGCATCGCCACGCTGAAGGTGCTCGGCGCGACCAGCGGCGACATCGCGCGGATCCACGGATTCGAGATCGGGATCGCGGCGCTGGTGGGGATAAGCGCCGGGCTGATCGCAGGAGTGGCGGTGACCCCGCTGCTCGGCGTGGCGCTGGGCAGCCTGCTGCCGGTCGCGCCGGGGCTGGTGATCGACGTCCCTTCGCTGGCTTTTGCCGCGACCTCCGGCCTGCTGATTGCCGCCATTTTCGCTGCCGCCCCGCTGATCCGCGCGC
The DNA here is from genome assembly GCA_030697365.1 of Novosphingobium sp. GTDB lineage: Bacteria > Pseudomonadota > Alphaproteobacteria > Sphingomonadales > Sphingomonadaceae > Novosphingobium. Next base: position 3,056 of record JAUYQH010000098.1, read on the forward strand.
GCGAGTTTCCGGCGATGGCGCTGATGCGCGCGCGGGTCGCGCCGCCAGCCCCCAACTGGCGCGCGCTGGCGCTGCCGGTCGGCGGCGGCCTCGCGCTGCTCGCCGCGCTGATCCTGCTGCGCGCCGACCAGAAGCTGCTCTCGGCGGGGTTCATGGTGGGAGCGGCGGCGCTGTTCGGCGCGCTCGCCGCGCTCGGCTGGGGCCTGCGCCGCCTCGCCGCCGCGCTCCCCCGCCCGCGCGCGCCGCTGCTACGGATCGCGCTCGCCAATCTCCACCGCCCCGGCGCGCAGACCGGCGCGCTGGTCACCGCGCTGGGCTTTGGGCTCAGCGCGTTCGTGCTGCTGGCGGGGGTCCAGAGCAGCCTCGACGCCAACATCGCCCGCTCCGTGCCGGCGCGCGCGCCGGACTATTTCGTGCTCGATCTGCCCCCGGCCAAAGCCGCGGAGTTCTCGCGAATCGTCACCAGTGCCGCCCCGCAAGCGCGGATCCGCACCGTCCCCGCCTTGCGCGGCGCGATCCTCGCCTATGGCCCCGCCGACCGCATGACCCGCGTCTCCGACCTTGCCGCCATCCCCGACGGCGCCTGGCCGCTGCGCGGCGAGCGCGGGCTGACTTATGCCGATGCGCTGCCCCCGGGCAACGTGCTCACCGCGGGCAAATGGTGGGGCAAGGTCCATGCGGGCGAACCGCTGGTCTCGGTCGATGCTGAACTCGCCGACTCGATCGGACTGGAACTGGGCGATCAATTGACCATCGGCCTGCTCGGGATCGAGCGCACCGCGACGATCGCCAGCTTCCGCCGGATCGACTGGGACTCGATGGGCTTCAACTACGTGCTGGTGTTCAGCCCCAACGCGATTGCCGACGCGCCGCACAACCTGGCCGCCACGGTCGAACTGGGGGGCAAGGCGAACAGCCGCGCACTGCTCTCGAACCTCGTCCGCGCGCTTCCCGCCAGCTCGGTGATCGAGATCGGCCCAGTGGTGAGCCGCGCGCGCGACATCCTCAGCCAGATGTCCACCGCGATCCTGGCCGCGGCGAGCGTGGCAATCCTGGCAGGCCTCGCGGTGCTGATCGGCGCGATCGCCGCGGTGCGCGCCAGCCGGCTCTACGACAACGTGATCCTGCGCGTGCTGGGGGCCAGCCGGGGGCAATTGCTGGGACTGCAACTCGCCGAGTACGGGCTGCTCACCCTGCTCCTCGCGGTCATCGCGCTGGGGCTGGGCAGCCTTGGCGCGTGGCTGGTGATCGTCCAGCTGTTCGAATTCGAATGGTTGCCCGACTGGCGCCAAATCCTCGCCGTGCTCACCGCCGGCGTCGCCACGATCCTCGCCTTCGCGCTGGCCGGCTCGCTGCCGCTGCTGCGGGCGAAACCGGCGCAGGCGCTCAGGGAGTTGTAGGTATCAGGCGAAGACTTCCGCGCTCGCCGGATCCTTGGGGTCGGGTCCGAAGCGGTTCGGGCCTGGCGTTCCGGGCAAGAGGAAGATCACCAGCATCGCTATCGAGGCGATGAAGCCGACCACCGGGATCATCGAAAGCACGATGAACCCCAGGTACCACCACCCTGACATGTCGCGGTCGTGCAGTCGCCGGACGGTGACCGCGATGGACGGGACGATGATCGCCAGCACCCAGATCGCCATCAACCCGGCGCCGAGCCAGAACAGCACCCCCGGCGCTTCAGGCGGTGCCCCGCCCTCGAGCGTGGTCATCGAAAACCCGCCCGCAAACATCAGTCCCACGATCACGATCGAGACGATCACGTTGAGCAACGCAAACATCCAGTATTCCATGCGCCGCGAACGGCCAGAGAACTCGGCATAGCGCCGCAGCGGCATCAGCATCCATTCCATCGAAAGTCCCCTCCTGGCGGCCGTTCGAGGCCGACCAGCAGGCTATGCCGACTTGTCGGGATGGCAAGTTTTTTTGCACACGCAATTCTCCCCGAGCTTGTCTCGGGAGAGGACTTGTCGAGGTCAGAATCGGAACCGTGCGCTGACGCCGTAAGTCCGCGGCTGGTTGGGGTACCCGGAAATCGAGAACTGCTGCCCCACCGAATCGAAGATCGTGCCGATATAGCGATCGTCGAGCAGGTTGCGGCCCCACACCGACAGCTCCAGCCCACTGTCCATCGCGTAAATCAGCGAGGCGTTGAGCTCGTCGACCTGGCGGCGGAAGGGCCTCGCGGCGGCGACCGCGGCGGCGGTGCCCAATGAGCGGAAGCCGGGCAGTCCCTCGGCGATCGCGACGTCGCTTTCGTGGTGGAAGTCGGCGCGCAGGATCAGGTGATCGGCATTGGCGAATTCGTGGTCGTAGCTCGCCCCGAAAGTCACCGAAATCGGCGGAATGCCCGCCGGGGTGGTGCCGCTGATGTCGCCCAATGCCGATTGGACGAAGCTGTCGTACTTGGGATCGAGATACGTCAGCGCAAAGGTCAGGCTGAGCGGTTTGATCGGCTTGACCAGGCCCTCGAACTCGAACCCCTGGACCGATTCCTTGCCCGCGTTGGCGAGGACGAAGCCCGTGCCGGTGAAGATGTTCGACTGGAACCCGCGGATCGTTTCCTTGAACGCAGCGAAGTTGAGCGACACCACGTTCCAGTCGGCCTTGAGGCCGAGTTCATAGACGGTCGAATCCTCCGGCCCGGCCGAGCGCGTCCCCGAGGTCAGATTGGGGACCGCGAACCCGCCCGCCCTGATCGCCGCGAAGTCCGCCGGGGTGGGGCGGCTGTCGCGCGAGAGGTTGATCGAGCTCGCCTTGAAGCCCGTCGCGTAGCTGGCGTAGACGTTGACGCGATCGTTGACGTCATAGGCCAGCCGCGCGGTGTAGCTGAAGTCGCTGTCGCTGGTCCGCCCGGGCTCGACCGCGTTGGGCAGGTTCTGGAACGGCGGGAGGAACTGGAACCCGCGGAACCCTGCGAGCGGGTTGGCCGCGGGGTTGTTCTGGTTGGCGTTGGCGAAAGCCTGCGCGGTCGCAAACGGCAGCCCCTGCTGCAAAGCGCCGCCCAGCAGCAGCTGGTTGCGGAACGGGGCATAGCGCGGATCGTCGAGGTCGAGCGCGGAGAACACGTCGGTCGAAACCACGTCGGTGCGGAAGCGCTTCTTGTCGCGGGTGTAGTTGATCCCGCCGGTCAGCGTCAGCCGCTCGGTGATCTCGAAATCGACCTGGCCGAAGATCGAGAACGCATCGTTGTTGAGTCGGTAGTTCTCGGTGAAGCCCTGCCCCGCGGCGAAGAAGCGGCCGAGGTACCGCATGGGACTGCCCTCGAGCGCGCCGAAGGTCTGCTCCAGCAGCGGCACGCTCAGCGCCCCGCCGCTCGCGCCCTGGATCAGCGCATTGGCGTAAGGCCGGAACTGGGTGCCATAGGGGATCGCATTGAACTGATTGACCTTTTCCTTGAAATAGAACGCGCCGATCAGCGCGTTGACCGGACCGTTGAGGTCGGTCGCCAGGCGCAGTTCCTGGGTGAAGGTATCGAGCTGGATGTCCTGGAAGTTGTTGCCGATCAGGTCGGCGCTGGAAAAGTCCGAATCCTGCCCGTTCTTGGCGCGCACCTTGCGGTAGGCGGTGATCGAGGTCAGCTTGAACGGGCCGTAGCTGTAATCGCCCTGCCCCGAGATGCCGTAGTTGGCGATGTCGTTGGTCGAGGGGGCGTTGTTGTAGACCACGTCGGCGAACGGCCGGTTCGCATCGTTGACCCGCCCGCCCAGCGCCTCGATCAAAGTGGTCGCGGCCGAGCGCTGCAGGTTGACCGCGGCGCAGCACACCTCGTCGATCTTCGAATAGTCGGCGATCACCCGGAACTTGAACACGTCGCTCGGCTGGAACAGCGCCTGGCCGCGCGCAAACCAGCGGTCGCGGTCGTTGACCCGGCCGCCCGCGGGGCCGAGATCGCGGACATAGCCGTCGCGCTTGTTGATCCCGCCCGCCACGCTCACCGCGATCGTGTCGCTGATCGGCCCGGTGACCACGCCCTTGACCACGATCGCGTCGTAGTTGCCGTAACTCGCCTCGACATTGCCGCCGAGCGTGAACCTGGGCTCGCGGGTGACGATCGAGATCACCCCGGCGCTGGCGTTCTTGCCGAACAGCGTCGATTGCGGCCCGCGCAGCACTTCGACCCGCTGGATATCGGGCAGATCGCCGATCTGCGCGGCCGAGCGGCTGCGATAGACCCCGTCGACGAATACGCCCACGGAGGGTTCGATCCCCGGGTTGTTGGCGCCGTTGCCAAAGCCGCGGATGATGAAGTTGGTGTTGGTCGCGCTGGCCTGCTGGTTGACGCGCAGCGAAGGGACCACGCTCGTCAGGTCCTTGAGATCGCGAATCTGCGCGCGCTCGATCGTCTCGGCGGTGGTCACGCTGACCGCGACGGGGATCTCCTGCAGCGTCTGCTCGCGCTTGGTCGCGGTGACGATGATCGCGTTGCCTTCATCCTCCTCGATGACGTCGTCGGCGGGGGTGGCAAGTTCCTCGGCGGGCGTGGCGACGTCCTGAGCCTGGGCAAGACCGGGCAGCGCCAGCATGGCAGCAAGGCTGGTGCCGAGCGCGATACGGGAGTGTCCGGCAATGCCGGGGGTAAAAGTCGCCATGTGCGTGCGTTCCTTCATACGGCGCCCGGCGCCGCTGTGATGCCCGCGCACTAGGCAATGCCATCGCCCGGGACAATCGCATTTTCCGCAACTGCGAAGCGCGCCTTGCGGGAATCGGCTAACCCGGCTAGGGGCGGCGCGCCCGCGCCCGGCTAAACTCCGGCGCCACCCCTGCAAAAAAACGAGCCCGCTCATGTCCGCGCCCTTGCGCAATATCGCGATCATCGCCCACGTCGACCACGGCAAGACCACGCTGGTCGACCAGCTGTTCCGCCAGTCCGGCACCTTCCGCGACAACCAGCGCGTCGAAGAGCGCGCGATGGATTCGAACGACCTAGAGAAAGAGCGCGGGATCACGATTCTCGCGAAATGCACCAGCGTCGAGTGGGACGACCACCACGGCACCACCACCCATATCAACATCGTCGATACCCCCGGCCACGCCGATTTCGGCGGCGAGGTCGAGCGCATCCTGAGCATGGTCGACGGGGTGATCCTCCTTGTCGACAGCTCCGAAGGAGCGATGCCGCAGACCAAGTTCGTCACCGGCAAGGCGCTCGCGCTGGGGCTGCGCCCGATCGTGGTGGTCAACAAGATCGACCGCGCCGACGGCCGCGCGCAGGAAGTTCTCGACGAAGTGTTCGACCTGTTCGTCAGCCTCGACGCCAGCGACGAACAGCTCGATTTCCCCGTGCTCTACGCCAGCGGCCGCAACGGCTACGCGAGCGAGGACATGGACGCGCGCAGCGGGGACCTGACCCCGCTGTTCGCCAAGATCGTCGAGCACGTCCCCGCGCCCGAGGCCGATTTCGACGGGCCGTTCAAGTTCCTCGTCACGCTGCTCGATCGCGACAACTTCCTCGGCCGGATCCTGACAGGCAAGGTCCAGTCGGGGACGATCAAGGTCAACAGCCCGATCCACGCGCTGGATAACGACGGCAAGATCATCGAGACCGGACGCGCCTCCAAGCTGATGGCGTTCCGCGGGCTCGAGCGCGTTCCGGTCGACGAGGCCCGCGCGGGCGACATCATCTCCATCGCGGGGCTGACCACCGCGACCGTCGCCAACACCATCGCCGACCCTTCGGTGACCGAGCCGCTCCACGCACAGCCGATCGACCCGCCGACGCTGAGCATGCGCTTTGCGGTCAACGACAGTCCGTTCGCGGGCCGCGAGGGCACCAAAGTCACCAGCCGGATGATCCGCGACCGCCTGTTGCGTGAAGGCGAGAGCAACGTCGCCATCCGCGTCACCGAAGCCGCCGACCGAGACAGCTTCGAGGTGGCGGGCCGCGGCGAGCTTCAGCTCGGTGTGCTGATCGAAACGATGCGCCGCGAGGGCTTCGAGCTGGGCATCAGCCGCCCGCGCGTGCTGTTCGGCGAGGACGATCACGGCAAGCGGACCGAACCCTACGAAACCGTGGTGATCGACGTCGATGAAGAATATGCCGGAACCGTTGTCGAGAAGATGGCGGGTCGCAAGGGCGAGTTGACCGATATGCGCCCGAGCGGCGGCGGCAAGACCCGGATCACCTTCAGCGCCCCCAGTCGCGGCCTGATCGGCTATCACGGCGAGTTCCTCAGCGACACCCGCGGCACCGGGATCATGAACCGCCTGTTCGAGAAGTACGGTCCCTGGCGCGGCACGATCGAAGGCCGCCAAAACGGCGTGCTGATCTCCAACGGTTCGGGCGAGGCCAACGCCTACGCGCTCAACATGCTGGAGGAGCGCGGTACGTTGTTCGTCCGCCCGCAGGACAAGCTCTACGAAGGCATGCTGATTGGCGAGAACGCCAAGCCCGACGACCTCGAGGTAAACCCGATGAAGTCCAAGGCGCTCACCAACTTCCGCGTTTCGGGCAAGGAAGACGCGATCCGCCTCACCCCGCCTCGGATCATGACGCTGGAACAGGCGATCGCCTATATCGACGACGACGAGATGGTCGAAGTCACGCCCAAAAGCATCCGCCTGAGGAAAGCCCTGCTCGACCCACACGAGCGCAAGAAGGCGGGACGCAAAAAGGAAGCGGCCTGATCCATCGTCGTCGCGGACCCTATCCGGGACCGCGATTGGCCTGGCGCTACAAGGCCTTGGCGGACGGGGGGTTGGGAGCGGAGCACGGGAGGGTGTGCCCCAGCAGGCCCTTGGCTTGCGTGGTTTTGGGCTGGCCCCACCGCCAGGTACTGGTGCAATCCGGGCGGTGCCGCAATCCGGCTCGCCGCTCTCCCGGCGCGGCATTAACCATGCGTTCAGCGGCGATTTGATCCACTAGTTAGGCACGGGCTGTGACGCGTGACGGGGTGGCGACTCCGGCGCGGGAAGGAAGGATGGACATGACTGGTTTGTTCACAAAGGCCGCACTCGGTGCCGCTCTGGTGGCGAGCGCGGCGATGGCGGCGGCGCCGGCCGAAGCGCGCGACCGCTATCGCGACCGCGACCGCACCGGAACCGCGATCATCGCGGGGGTCGCCGGGCTGGCGATCGGCGCGGCACTCGCCTCGGGCAGCAATCGCCGGGGTGGCTACTACAATGACGAATACTACTACGACGACCGCAGCTACAATCGCGGCTACGATCGCGGCTACAATCGCGGAGGATATTACTATCCGCAGCAGCGTTACTACAATTACAACAGCTATCCGCGCGGCTATAATTACGACAACTACGATCGTCGCTATCGCGATGGCTATCGCTATGAGCGCAAGCACCGCAAGTGGCATCGCAAGCACGGCCGCTGGGACGACTGACGCCCGCCTGCCCCTGCCCATGGACCGCCGCCTGCGCACCGCGTAAGGCGCGCGGGCCATGGGCGAAGGGATTGATCTGGACGGGCTGAAGGTCGCGCTGTTCAGCGGCAACTACAACTATGTCCGCGACGGCGCCAATCAGGCCTTGAACCGGCTGGTCGGCTATCTCCAGCAAAACGGCGCCGCCGTCCGCGTCTATGCTCCCAAGGTTGCCAACCCGGCGTTCGCCTCGATGGGGAAGCTGGTCGGAGTGCCGTCGATACCGTTCCCCGGGCGCGGAGAGTACCGCTTCCCGCTCGCGCTCAGCCCGCGGGTGCGCCGCGATCTCGCCGAATTCGCCCCCCAGGTGGTCCACGTCTCTTCGCCCGATCTGGTCGGCCATCGCGCGGTGAGCTGGGCGCGGCGGCGGAAAGTGCCAATCCTGGCCTCGGTTCACACCCGCTTCGAAACCTATCCGCGCTACTACAACATGGCTTGGGCCGAGCCTCTGCTCGAGGCAATGCTGCGCCGCTTCTACCGCCGCTGCGACGCGCTCGTCGCGCCGAGCGAGAGCATGGCGCAAGTGCTGCGCGCGCAGCGGATGAACTACGACATCGGCATCTGGTCACGCGGGGTGGACCGCGAGATGTTCTCGCCACAACGCCGCGACCCGGAATGGCGCCGCGCGCTGGGGATCGCCGACCAAGAAGTGGCGATCGGCTTCCTCGGGCGGCTGGTGATGGAAAAGGGGCTCGACGTCTTCGCCGATTCGATCGACGACCTGGCCCGCCGCGGCATCGCGCACCAGGTGCTGGTGATCGGCGAGGGTCCGGCGCGCGAATGGTTCGAGGCGCGCCTACCGAACGCCAGGTTCGTCGGCTTTCAGGTGGGCGCCGACCTCGGCCGGGCGGTGGCGGCGATGGACGTGCTGTTCAACCCCAGCGTGACCGAGACCTTCGGCAACGTCACACTCGAGGCGATGGCCTGCGGCGTGCCCGTGGTCGCCGCGGCGGCGACAGGCAGCCAGAGCCTGGTCGACGACCGGGTCAGCGGGCGGTTGGTGGCGCCCGGTGCGGTCCACGCCTTCGCCGAGGCCTTGCGCGGCTATATCGCAGACCCGGCGCTGCGCGCCGCGCACGGTGCCGCGGGCGAGGCGCGCGCGGCAGAGTTCAGCTGGGACGCGATCAATCGGACCGTTGCGGACACCTATCTGCGGCTGATTCGCCAGAAGGCGCGGCGAGCGGGCTAGGCGGGCTCGAGCAGCCTGGGCAGCGTGCCCGAGACGCCGCGCGCCTCGTCCATGAACCAGCGCTTGAGCGGCGACATCCGCTGCACCCCGGCCATGCCGATCCGGCGGACCAACGAGGCGGTGCGCCCGGGAACACCGAACAGCCGGGTCAGCCCGTCGGTGGCGATCGCGACCATCAGCGCGTCGCTCGCCCGCCAGCGCTCGTAGCGGGCAAGGACTTGCGCGTCGCCCGGATCGAGCCCCAGCCGCATCCCGTCGGCCACGCACTCGATCAGCGCGGCGGCGTCGCGCAGTCCCAGGTTCAGACCCTGCCCGGCAATCGGGTGGATCCCGTGCGCGGCGTCCCCCGCCAGCGCCAGCCGATCGGCCACGATCCGCGCGGTGTGATGAAAGCCCAGCGGATAGCTCGAGCGCGGCGCGGCCAGTTCGATCTCGCCCAATACTCCGCCCATCCGCTCGCGCGCCTCGGCGAGGAACGCCGCGTCTGACATCCGCAGCACGCCCGCCGCGTCGTCCTCGGCCACGGTCCAGACCAGCGCGCTGCGGTGGCGGCCTTGGGCGTCGTCGAGCATCGGCAGCAGCGCGAACGGCCCCGCGGGATAGAAGATCTCCCACGCCACCCCCTCGTGCGGCTTGCTGTGTGCGAGCCCGGCGATGATCGCACGGTGGCGGTAGTCCCATTTGGCCACGGCCATCCCCGCCTCGTCGCGGGTCGGCGAGTTGCGGCCCTCGGCGGCGACCATCAGCCGCGCCCGAAGCACGCTGCCGTCGCCGAGCGTGGCCGATACCCCGTGCGCGCCGCGCTCGCGCGAGACGACCTCGCTCGACCGGTGCCAGGCGATGTTCGGCTCTTTGGCCGCGACCCCGAACAACGCGATGCGCAGCTCGCGGTTGGCGAACATCCGCCCGAGCGAGCCTTCTTGCGGTTCGGGGCGGAAGTCGATCCTGCCGGGGCGCAGCCCGTCGTTGACCGCAATCGCCGTAATCGCGCAGCCTTTCAGTTCGAGCAGCGGGGCGAGGCCGAGATGCCTGAAAAGGTTCCAGCTCGCGGTCGAGATCGCCGAAGCGCGACCGTCGAAGCCTTCGGCGGTCTGCGCCGCCGGGTCGTCGCGGTCGACCACATGGACTGTGGCCCCGGCCCGCGCCAGCCCGATCGCCAGCGTCATCCCGACGAGGCCACCGCCGAGGATCAGGACATCGCGGGTCTCAGCGGACATTGGGACCACACGTATTCCCCGCTCCCGCATCGAGATCGAGACAGCGCCCGTCGAATTCCGCCTCGGGCACGCTCAGCCCGACCAGCGCGGCGAGCGTTGGGGCAATGTCCACCGTTTCGACGGGGCTCGGCTGCTCGAACCCCGCCATCCCTTTGCGCCAGAACAGCATCGGCACGCGGCGGTCGTAGTCCCACGGGCTGCCGTGGGTAGCGGTGTAGCCGGGCGCGGGCCGGGGGATCGGCACGATCGCGCGGTCGAGCAGGATCACCGCGTCGCCCGACCGCCCGGCGCGGAACGAGGCGCGGGCGCGGTCCATCAGCGTCCAGGTTTCGGGCGAGCCGGCGGGCGAAGGTGCTTTGGCGAGTTCGTCGGCGGTGAACACCGCAGCGACTTGCGGATGCGCGACCAACGCCTTGAGTTCGGCCAGCACCGCCTTGCGCTGCTTCGGTTTGAGCGCGCGATTGAGATAGAAGTCGCCAAACGGACCATCGGCGTAGAGCAGTGGTTCGACCCCCGCGATTTTGAGCTTCGCCGCGATGGTCTTGCCCAGCGCCTCGGGAACCAGCGCTGGATCGACCCGCGCAGCTTGCGGCAAGCCCTGCTCGTCGAGCCGTTCGGGCAAGTCGAAACCGCCGTGGTCGGCGGTCAGCACCACCGCATAATCGATCCCGCGCGCATCGAGAAAATCGAGCAGACCGCCGACGATCCGGTCGAGTTCTCGCATCTGGATACACATCTCGGCGCCTTCGGTGCCCGTGGCGTGGCCGACGTAATCGGTCGCCGACAAGCTGACCGAGAGCACGTCGGTCGCCGGTCCCTTGCCGAGGTTCAGCTCGGCGACGAGTCTTTGGGCCAGATCGGCAGTCGCGGCGTCGAGTTCGGGCGAACCGCGGAAGCGGTTCGCATCGCCCTTGGCGCGCGCGAAGCGGCCGGTGCCGACGGTGAAGTCGCCCGCGCGGACGGGGCGGTCGATGCGGGTACAATCGGGGGGCAAGTCCATCGCTGCCCGGTCCTTGCCCAGCGCCGCCGTGACCGCTGCGTTCGCGGCCTGCGCGGAAGGCCCAAGTTGCCGCCCGGCGAGCGTGGCGAAGCTGCTGCCTTTCCACCAATAGACCTGGTCGATGGCGTGCCCGCCCATCATCAGCGCGCTGCGATCCTTGCCCGAAACCGCGACGTTGCGGCTTGCCGGGTTGGTGGCCTTGAGCCGGTCGCCGAGCGTGGGGACGAGCAGGTGTGCGCTTGAGGCGACGTAGTCGCGCGGGTCGGCCGCGGTCTGCGCCTCATCCTCGGCGCAATAGACCAACTTTTTCTCGCGCGCGACGCCGAGGTCGAACCAGTTGTTGGCGATAATCCCGCTTCGCGCTGGGCGAACGCCGGTCAGGATCGTCGAGTGGCCGGGGCAGGTCTCAGTAGCGGCATGGCTCTGGTAGCCCGAGGGGAACACTGCACCCTGCTGGAGGCGCTTGAGGCCGTGGGAATAGCGACCGCGATACTGGGCGAAGAGATCGGACGACAGCTGATCGACCGCGATCGCGAGGATGAGCTTGGGCGCTTGAGCAGGGGCAGGCGTCGGTGCAGTCTGGGCCAGCCCCGCGCTCGCACCCCCAAACAGCAAGGCCAGGGCGAACAGCGACGATGGACGAAACGGCATGGCGGACGGCCCCCGGGGATTGGCGTGACGCGCCGCGCGGCTGGACAGCACGGCCTCATGCGGCATAAGGCCGCGAGGGTCGCGCGGCAATGCCCGGCGCGCCCCGACGGGAGCAATTGTCCAACGCCGTGCGCGGTTTAGTCGCCTTGCTGCTCGCCCTCGCCGCGCTGTGCGCGATGCCGCCGCGCGCCTCTGCGCAAGCGACCCATATCGCGGCTGCGCTGGTAGCGGAGCGCGCTGTTGCCGCGCCGGGACAGACCATCCGACTGGCGGTGACAATGCAGCCTGACACCGGCTGGCACGGCTATTGGCTCAACGGCGGCGATGCCGGGTTCGCGATGCAGTTCAAGTGGGCGCTGCCGCCCGCTGCGAAAATCGGCGAGGTCCGCTATCCGGTGCCCGAGACACTGCTCATCAACGGCCTGATGAACCACGTCTACGAGCACAATTACGCGCTTCTTATGCCGTTCACGCTGCCCGCGGATGCGCGCGCCGGCGAAACGCTGGCGGTCTCGGCCGAAGCCGACTGGCTGGCCTGCACCGACGAGATCTGCGTTCCCGAGAACGGCCGGCTGGCGACGACGATCCGGGTGGGAGCGCCCTCCGCGTGGGATCCCCGGTTCGACGGCTGGCTGGCGCGGCTGCCCGCGCCCTTGCCCGAGCCGGTCCGCTATGCCGCCGACAGCAAGACGCTGCGCTTCGCCATCCCGATTCCCGCCGCGCTCGAACTGGGTGCGCCGCACCTGTTCGTGCGGACCGACGGCGTCGCGGCCTATGCTTCAGAGCAGCGATTTGCGCGCAAAGGCGATCTGCTGCTGGTGGAACTGGGGCGCGCAGAGGGCGCGCAGGAAGCCGTGGCCGGCCCGGTCGATGCGGTTCTGCGCTATGGCGAGGGCGACGGACTGACGATTCGCGCCGAGCCGGGCGCGGTCCCGGCGGGCGGAACATTGCTGGCGGGCGCGGACAAAGGCGCGCTCGATCTGGCCGGGTTCCTGGCGATCCTAGGCGGGGCATTGCTCGGCGGGCTGGTGCTCAACGTGATGCCGTGCGTGTTCCCGATCCTCAGCCTCAAGGCTCTGTCGTTGGCCAAGGTCAATGCGGCGGCGAGCAAGGCGCGCGCCGATGGGCTGGCCTACACCGCAGGCGTCGTGCTCGCCTGTCTCGCGCTGGGCGGGCTGATGCTGGGGCTGCGCGCCGCGGGGGCCGAGATCGGCTGGGCGTTCCAGTTGCAGGAGCCGTTGGTGGTCGCCGCGCTGCTGCTGCTCGCGGTGGCGATCACCGCCAACTTTGTGGGCGTTTTCGAAGTGCCGGTGATGGCCAGCGGTGAAGGCACGAGCGAGCGCGGCGCGTTCGCCACCGGGCTGCTCGCAGCGTTCGTTGCCACCCCGTGCACAGGTCCATTCATGGCCGCGGCAATGGGCGCCGCGCTGATTCTGCCCCCGGTTGCAGCGCTTGCCGTGTTCGCCGCGCTGGGGCTGGGACTGGCCTTGCCGTTCCTGGCGTTGGGCTTCAGCCCCGCGCTGCGCAGGATGTTGCCCCGGCCCGGGCCGTGGATGGAGTGGTTTCGCAAGGCAATGGCGGTGCCGATGGCGCTCACCGCCCTGGCGCTGCTATGGCTGGCGTGGCGGCTGGGCGGCGCTGAATTTGCGTTGGCCTGCGCCGCGATGCTGCTGATGCTGGTGGGGGTACTCGTGGCGATCGGTCGCGCCCAGCGCCGGGGCAGGCGCGCGACGCCACGCGCCGCGCCGGCTCTGGCTGCGCTGGTCCTGCTTGGCGCACTAGTCCTCCCGCGGTTAGCGGAAGCCCCGGCCGCCGCGGCCGCCGCGGCATCCGCCCAACTGCTGGGCACCAAACCCTTTACGCTCGCCGCGCTCGAAACCGCCCGTGACTCCGGCAGGCCGGTGTTCGTCTATTTCACCGCCGACTGGTGCCTTACCTGCAAAGTCAACGAAGTCGCCGCGATCGAGCGCGAAGGCACGCGTGCTGCATTCACGCGGGCCCGAGTGCAGGTGCTGCGCGGGGACTGGACGCGGCGCGATCCGGTGATCACGCGCTTCCTCGAAGCGCACGGAGCTGCGGGCGTGCCGCTGTACTTGTGGTACGCACCGGGCGGGAGCGAGGCGAAAGTCCTGCCACAAGTGCTGACACCCGCGCTGCTCGAAGCGAGCGCCAACCAAGGTTGAGGGGGTGAGGGAAGACGGGAACGCCATCGGCCAGCGATCTGCGCTCGAGGCTCTAACGACGCCCCCGCCCCCTTTTTTCCTGCCGAGACTTCGCGACCCGAAGGGCCCGTGTCAGGAAAGGCCGGCCGTCACTTGCCGGTTGCGCATGACACTGCCCAAAGACCGCGCGCTGTCAAGCGGGCGCGGTTAACAAATTACGTACTTGCGACGAAAGGATCACTGCCAGAGGCGGCTGGCAGAGCAACTCAGTATGATTACTAACCGAAGCCTGGTCCACGAGCGGACACGAAGCGCTATTTGTTGCGCACCACCTCGACCCGGCGATTGATCGCGGCATTGGCGCCAACCCCGTCGAGCGGACGATCGGAGCCGTAGCCGACGATGTCGAACCGTGAGCGATCGACACTCTTGCCGACCAGATAATCGACCACCGCGGCGGCACGGCGGCGCGACAGATCCTGGTTGAAGGTACGCGCGCCAACCGCGTCGGTGTGGCCTTCGATCGTGAAGCGCATCCCCTGGAGAAGCGGGGACGACAAAGCGGCGGCGAATTTCTGCGCCTCGCGCTGGCCCGCTTCGGTGAGTTCGGCCGAACCCATGACGAAAGTGACGCGCAAGTCGGCCCGGCCCAGGGGCATGGCGTTGATCGCCTTGGTCGAGGACGCCGGACGGTTCTTTCCCGCAGAAGCCGTGCTCGCCTTCTTGCCCGATTCGTAGGCGACGCGCGACGGCGCCTTGCCCGCAGCGGGAGCGGCGCGCGGGGCGGTATAGCCGGACGAACCCGATGCTGCGGGCGCCTCGACCCTGCGTGAGATCTTGAAGCCGCGCGTGGCCGAAACCCGCGGTTCCGTACGGTCGGCAGAGCCGCTGGCAGCGGTCTCGGCCTGGTCCGCGGGGCTGATTGCGGCGTCGCTGCACTTCTCGGAAAGCTGGCAGACGAGATCTTCGGTGGTCTGCTCGGTGCCGGGGGCAGCTTGCGCCCAGGCCGAGCCTGATGCCAGCAACGCGCCGGCGGCGATGATCATCCTGACGGTCATTCGGTCTCTCCTGTCACCCCGTGCGCAGCGTTCCGCACGCCTCCATGTTGATTTAGGCCGCATCTGGCGCCCAAACAGGTAACCGCTTTGCTAACGTTCACCCTGGCGCGCAATGGATTCGATCACACCGGCGCCGAACCACAGCTTAATACCACGTCCCTCTCCGTAAGCATCCCTAAACGCAACGGCCCGGAAATCTCCCGGGCCGCTCGGTTGCAGATGCATACGAACCGGCGGATTACCGGGGCGCATCCGCGGGTTACTTGACCAGCACCACCTCGACCCGGCGATTAGCGCCCGCGCTGGCGTCAAGCCCGGCCATCGGCTTGTCGAAGCCATAGCCGATCACGTTGAAGCGCGAACGGTCGGCGCCCTTGGCGGCGAGATATTCGACCACCGCCTGCGCCCGGCGCTTCGACAGATCGACGTTGAAATCGCGCGAACCGACCGAGTCTGTGTGTCCTTCGATGCGGAATTTCTTGCCCGCCAGCGACGGCGCCGCCAGCGCGGTCATGAACTTCTCGGCCTCACGACGTCCGGCATCGGTGAGTTCGGCCGAACCAGTCACGAATGACACCCGAAGGTCCGCGCGACCGGCCGCGGCGCGCGGGGCGCTGGCGGTAATCGAGCGATTGCGGCCCGGCTTCGATGCGGTCACGCCCGGACGAGCCGACTCAGCAGTCACCTTGGCGCGGGTCTGCGCGTTGACCGAGGGCGCGGCGGAAGACGGCGGATCATTCGCGGCCACCTTGCGCGCCAGCTTGAATCCGCGCGATTCGGGCTTGTCCTGCGTCGCCTCAAGCTGTTCAATCCCGCCGCAATCGCCGGAAAGCTGGCAGACAAGGTCGTCGGCCGACTGCTCCGTGGCGGGCGTGGTCTGTGCCCAGACCGAAGTGGAGGCGAGCAAGGCGCCTGCCGCGAGGAACAATTTAACGGTCATGTCATAACTCCCGAACTTCGAAAACCATCAGCGTGGTACGACCCGGCCAATCATCATTTATAAGCTATTACCGCCTTGCGGGCAATCGACGATTCCCGCAATGCTGCGCGTCACAGCGGCACGAATATGCCGGTTTCGTTATGGCACGCGTTGACCTATAGAGACTAACGATCGTGAAGTTCGTCGGGAAGGGGGCATTTTGAAGCCATTTCAGGATGATACCGCGCAAACGCGTCTTGACCCGCATTTTGCTGCTGCCCGGTTGACGGGTAAAAGCATGCGACGCCGGCCCATTGGGTATGCTTAATATGAGCGCGGACCGCCCGCTCGCGCTGACCCTGCAGGTCCGCAACGTGTCGCAACTGGCGAACGGCGGCCCGCTCAGTGTGGTGCTCGACCGGCGCAGCGCAACGATCGGCCGGGCGAGCAGCACTGACTGGTCGCTGCCCGATCCCGAACTGCATATTTCCGGGCGACATTGCGACATCCTGTTCCGCAACGGCGGCTACGAACTGGTCGATAATTCTACCAACGGAACTTTCGTCAACACCGACTCCAAGCGGCTGAGCGGCCCGCATCCGTTGCGCGACGGCGACCTGATCCGGATCGGCAAGTACGAGGTCCTCGCCCGGCTTGGCCCGCCGCCGGGCACCGCACCCCGCGATCCGACGACTCCACCCGTCCCGACCGTCTCCGCGCCCCCGGCTGCGGCTCCCGTGCTTCCCGCGGGCGACGACGACATCTGGAACAAGTTCGCGGTCAGCAATTCGATCGACTGGAAGCGCGGCGGTTTCGGCTCTCCGGCCGCAGCCCCTGCGCCGACTCCCGCGGCGCCAGATCCCGTCGCATCTCCGCATTCTGCGCCGGAGGCGGCAGCGCCTGTGCCGGCGCCGCAACCCTCTGCCCCCGCAGCGACCTCTGGTTCCAGCGGGGCAGCGCTGGACGCCCTGCTGGCGGGCGCCGGAATGGAGCGCGACGCGGTCCAGCAGGACTCGAGTGCGGCACTCCACCAGGCCGGGCTTTTGCTGCGCGGCCTGATCGCCGGGATGGTCGTGATGCTCGAGGCACGCGCCCGCGCGAAGAGCCAGATGGGCGCGCAGGGCACGGGTCTCGAGATATCGGGCAACAATCCGCTCAAGTTCGCGCGCAGCCCCGAACAGGCGCTGCGCCACGTGCTCAATCCCGCCGAGCGCGGGTTCATGAACGCCGACCAGGCGGTGGAGGACGGGTGGCGCGATATTCAGGCGCACCAGCTGGCGACGCTGAAGGCGATGCAGGGCGCACTGCGCTCCACGCTCGAGCGGTTCTCGCCCAAGTCGATCCGCAGCCGCGCAGAAACCCGCGGGATGCTGGAAAAGATCCTCCCCGGCGCGCGCGATGCGGCGTTGTGGAAGGCCTATGAGCGTGAATTCAGCGGGGTGGCGTTCGATTCGGACGAGGCGTTCATGGATATGTTCGCCAAGGAATTCCGCAAGGCCTACGACGAGATCACGCGCGGCGGCTGAGCCCCGCAGCGGTCAGCGGACGCTGAGCCGCTTCACCGCGGCGCGGGCTTCGGCAACCTCGGCGCGAGTCGCATCGGCCTTTGCGGTTTGCGCCACGATTTGCGCATACAGGCGCTGCGCCTCGTCAGCGCGCCCCGCCAGACTTGCGGCACGCGCCGCGCCTGCCAGCCCGAACAACCGGTTGGGCGCGCGTTGCAGCGAGACGCGGAACGCCTCGAGCGCTTCACCCGGCCGATCGAGTTCGAGCAACAGCTCGCCCAATTGCTCGCGCGCGGGAAGGATCGCGCCGGGAGTGACCGGGTGCTTTTCGGTGGCGTCGTCGAGGTCGGCGGCGGCGCGCATGGCAGCGACCGCCTCGGTGTCGCGCCCCTCGGCTCGAGCGAGCCAAGCTGCGGCGATTCGACGCGCAATGGTGACTTGGGTGCGCCAGTCGTAGGCGCCGGACGGCACCGTCAGCGCATTCTCGATTGCCTCGATTTCGGCAACCTCGCGCCGCGCCGCCGCAACATTACCGCTGCGCGCGGTGCCGATGGCGCGGGCGAAGCGGAGATGCGCCTCGCCCAAGCTGAAATCGCCGAGGTGCGCGAGAGTGCGGACCCGATCGGTCAGCTCGAGCGCGGCAGCAGCTTTCCACTGCTTGCGTTCGAGCGCGAGCCGCGCCGGGATCGCGGTGACCGCGAAAGCAACCTGGAATACCGGCGGGTCGATGCGGCGCATGGCGAGAAGATCGGCAAGGACCGCCTCGGCTTTGGCGTCCTGACCTGTCTGGAGATAGCCATAGGCGAGGTAGTCCATCGCGTGGAGCTGCTCGCTCGAAGCGCCGGGCAAGCCCAGTTTGCGCGCCATGGTCCGCGCCGAAGCCTCCGACGCGACGTTCGAGGCAATCGCCTCGTCCCACAGCCCGAGCCGCACGAAAATGTGCGAAGGCATGTGCAGCGCGTGCGGCGAATCGGGAGCTATCTGGGCGTAGCGCCGCGCCGCGGGCAGCGCGAGGTCGGCGAGCGTCGGATAGTCGAAAGTGTGGATCAGGTAGTGCGTGACGCCCGGATGTTCAGGTGCGGCGGCGAACACGCGGTTGAGGATTTCGCCGGCGCGGCGTTCCCTGGCAAAACCGGGATCGCGCTCGATCGCGCCTGCGGCCATCAGCGCCAGCGCATTGAATACCGCCGCCTCATGGTCGTCGGGATAGCGCGCGTGGAGCGCTTCCATCGCAGCGCCATAGGCAAGAACGCGCCGCTTGTGGTCGAGTTTGCCCGAATCGTCGTAGAACACGTTCAGCGCGGCGATGTAATCGCGTTCGCGCGTGCTTGCGGTCCCTGCCGTGCGAGCCTCGGCCAGCGCGCGGCGGCCGGCCTCGAGCTCGGCCGCGCTCGGCGGCGCCCATAGCGGATGGAAGTGGCTCATCGCGATCCCCCATCGGGCGATCGCGCAGTCGGGGTCGCGTGCTGCGGCCTCGGCAAATGTCCGCGCCGCCTGCTCGTACTGAAACGAGTGCAGCCAGCCGAGGCCCTCGCGAAACGCTTCGGCAGCGGGATGAGCGCACGCCGTATCGAAGCGCACTTCCCCGAGCTGGGGATGGTGATCGTGTGCGTGGCCGGCCGGTTCATCGACGGCCCCCACCGCCGCCAGCGCCAGCGCCGAAGCCCACAGAATTGACATAGCGCACCTCCTTTACGGCAGCGGCTGCCGCGGCGTTTAGCCGGGCTTTTCGTCCGCCGTGCGGTACCAGATCATTTCCGACTTCCAGCCTTGCGCCCTCGCGGTCGAGAGGAAGCGGTTGACCCACGATGGGCTGACCTCGCCCGGCCCCTTCTCGAGCAAGGTCGGGTCGAATGGCCCT
>JAUYQH010000109.1 GCA_030697365.1 Novosphingobium sp.
CACCTCCCTGTGGCGCGGTCGTTGCCGTCGAAATCGATCTCGGCATTGGCGCCGTGGTGGATGTCGAAGATTCCGGGGACGCAACCGAACTGCTGGTAGATCGCGAGGAATGGCTCGCGGTCGTCGAAGCGGGGAAAGCCCTCGAACTCGATCACCGCGCCGTCCGGAACGAGGGTCTGGCGCACCCCGTCAACGGCCTTGAGGTCGCAGCTCCGCAAATACCGCGCCTTCAGCGCGCGAATCGCGCTCTCGTCTTCGAGACGCCGCACTCGCGCGGTCAGATCATCCAGGGAATCGCGGGTCATCGTCGCCTCCTAATTGCAATTTGCGTAAGTCTAGGCTTTACGCCCTACGCAAATCAAGAGATGGGAGAGAGTCGCATGCGGTTTCAAGACAAGCGGATCATCGTCACCGGCGCCGCCTCGGGGATCGGCCGCGCCACCGCGCTGCGCTTCGCCGAGGAAGGCGCGAGCGTGGTGATCGCCGACATCAACGAGGCCGGCCTCGCCGAGACCGGCGGGCTGATGGCGCGCGCGCCCAAGGTGGTTCCGTATGACGCCGCCGACTGGGACTCGTGCCGTGCGCTGGTCGCCGCCGCGGTCGCGGACGGGCCGTTGCACGTCCTCGCCAATGTCGCAGGGATGCTCGCCTGGGGACCGACGCTCGAATTCGATGAAGCGCGGTTCGAGAAGATTATCGCGGTCAACCTGACCAGTGTCTTCGCGATGTGCCGCGCCGCGCTGCCGCATTTGATCGAAACCAGGGGCAACATCGTCAACACCGCCTCGACCGCGGCCTTGCAGGGGATCGCCTACACCGTCGCTTACGCCGCCTCGAAGCACGGGGTGATGGCCGTGACCAAGAGCCTTGCGGTGGAGTTCGCCAGCAAAGGCGTGCGGGTCAACGCGGTCGCGCCGGGGCACGTCAACACGCCCATGGGCAACGCCGCGCCGCCGCAAGGCGACGTCGACTGGGCGCTGGTCATGCGCAACGCGCCCAAGCTGATCGACGGCACCTGCGAGCCTTCGGACATCGCCGCGACGATCGCCTTCATCGCTTCGGACGAGGCGCGCAAGATGACCGGAACGATCGTCAACGTCGATGGCGGGCAGCTGGCGGGGTGAGGCGATTTGCGGGGGTGGCTTGAGCAATCACAATGCTATGATTTGAAAAGCGCCCGCGCTTCAGGTCCGCCATCGAGTGGCCGGTTGAGCCGCTTCGCAACCCGCCAGCCTTCGCTCGTCCGCGCCAGCTCCCAGCGGTTGGCGGAAACTCGCCACGCCTCGAACCCGTCGTCGACCTTGCGCAGCAGGACGCTGTGGTTGACCGCGACCGCGGCGTCGCCCGCCAGCGTGATCGCCGGCGCGCTCAGCACGTGCGCGCAGCCTTGCGCCATCAGGCTGCGGTGGACCTCGCCCTCGATCAGCGCGGCGATCTCGGCGCGGCCGCGCGCGACGTGAAAGCCGCCGACGTCGTATTCGCCATCTCGGGTCCACAGCGCCGCGACACCCACGCTGTCGCCGGCATCGGCGAGCGGGCCATAGCGCGCGATGAGCTCGCGGATTGCTCCCGCGTCCTCGAGCGCGCGCAGCCGCTCGTCAGGCCCCGCCGGCATGCAAGGCCTCGGCACGCGCCTTGAGTGCGCGGCCGCTGTCGTCGAACGCGCGCTTGATCCATGGCCCGGCGAAGCGGAAGACGTGGATGCCGTTGGCCCCAAGGAACGCGTCGGTCGAGAAATAGCGGGACGATTCCGGCCCGGTGGCCTCGATCACTTGATCGCGACGCGCCGGGTAGGGCCAAGCGTCACTGTGGCGCATTTCCCATGAAATCAATCGCTCGGGCTCCAAGGCGCAAATATATTCGAGGTTGGGGACGAGCCCGCCCGGCGCGGCGTAGTTGAGCAGCGTCATTTCCACCGCCGCGCCCATCTCGAGGCTCGACACCGCGCGGATGCAGAACGGGTTCCATTCGGCGTAGCGCGGCAGGTCGGTCAGGGCTTGCCAGACCACGCTCGCCGGCGCGGCGATCTCGACCGTTTCGGACACCGTCACCGCCTCGGGATCGAACCCTGACACGGGGTCTTGGGCGAGCGAAGGAACCTTGCGCGTCCACGCCAGCGCGGGGTGGTCGAGCCCGCTCACGGCGCCACCCAGTCGCCGCCGTTGACGTCGAGCGCAGCGCCGGTGACTTCGCTCGCGTAGTCGGACAGCAGGAAATAGACCGCCTTGGCGCAATCGGCGTCGGGCGGGATGTGGCCGACCGGGATTTCCGAGGCGCGCTGCGTGCGGAACGCCTCGGCCTCGTCGCCGAGCGAGGCGATGTAGCCTTCGAGCGGCGCGCCCATCATCCACCCCATCAGCGCGGTGTTGACGCGGATGCCGCTGCCGGCGAGCTCGACCGCGAGTTGGCGCGAGAGCTGGTTGAGCGCGGCCTTGGCCATCGCGTAGCCGCCCTCGCCGGGCATCGGCTTACGGCTGGCGAGCGTCGACACGTTGACGATCGACCCTCCGCCCTGCGAGCGCATCGTGGGGATCACCGCTTGCGCCATGCGCAAGCCGCCGACCGCGATCACGTCCAACGCTTGCAAGGCCTGTTCGATAGAGTGGGTTTCGAGACTGGCCCAGTCAGGGTGGTAATAGGCCGAGTTGACCAGCCCGTCGATCCGCCCCCATTTGGCGAGCGTGGCTTGGGCCAGCGCCTGGCACTGATCGGTCTTGGACACATCGCACGGCACCGCGATCGCCTCGCCGCCCTTGGCGGTGATGTCGGCGACGATCGCCTCGATCGCGTCGATGCTGCGCGCCGAGACTGCGACCTTGGCGCCCTCGGCCGCCGCGCCGCGGCACATCGCCTGGCCCATGCCCGGACCCGCGCCGGTGACGATGATGACCTTGTCCTTGAGAATCATGCGGCTCTCCCTGAGTCCTGTAGGTACTTCTCGTGATAGAACGCGAAGTCGCGGGCGATGCCTTCCGGAGTCAGCCCGAACTGGTCGGCCGAGTATTTGTGGCGCGGGCGGCCCTCGCGGCGGTTGGCCTCGACGCACGCCTCCATCGCCGCGCGGTCGGCGTCGTCGAAGCCGAGCCCGATCGCGCGCATCGCCTTGGCCGCGGCGCCGATCGGATCGCGCACCGTGTCCTCGTAGCGGATGTCGACGACTTGGCCAGGCGCGAGCGTTTGACGCAGCTTTTCCAAGCGCTCGAGTCCAGTCTTGAAACGGCTCGTCCAGTGCGCGCCCTGATCCTCGCGGCGGTAGGTGGTCGAGCTCGAAATCGACAGCGAGGCGCACATGCTGCAATAGCTCGGCAGCACCTCGCTCACGTCGCGGTGGGTCATCACCAGCGGGATGCCGGGGAAGACCTTCAGCAGCCCGCCGATCCCGCCGAGCAAGTGGTGCGGGGTCTTGAACACCCATTTGCGCCCGCGCCGCCACGGGCTCTGGTGCTGGATCGCTTTCAGGAACAGCAGTAGGTCGCGATAGGCGGGCTCGTGATCCTGGTCGGCCTGCCAGTGGCCGTAATCGTGGATTGGCATCATCGAATCGTAGCTGGTCGACAGGAACGTGCGGTCAAGCAGCACGACTTCCTCGTTGACCGCCATCGCGTCCATCGGGTCGATGCTCTCGAAGTCGGGCCATTCGACGAGCAACTGGTCGACGAACGCCTTGGCGGCTTGCTGGCGCGGGGTGGGATCGTCGGGTTCCTCGCCTTCGAACGGGAGCGGGAAGGCGGTTTCCCACCAGTACAGCGAGGTGGTTTTCGGCGAACTCGCCAGCAGCCGGTGCATCACCGTCGAGCCGGTGCGCGGCAGCCCGATGACGGCGCAAGCGACTTCGATCTTTTCGTCGCGCGCCTCGGGGTAGTCCTTGAAGTACTGGATCAGCTTAAGCCGGTCGCCGAGCGCCGACTGAATCCGCGCACCCGCGCCGGCCTCGGGCGCGATCAGCCCGGTGTGCGCGTTGACCTCGACGACGAGACGCTCGAGCGGGACTAAGAACCAGTCATCGCCGAAGTCGGACAGGCCGGTCTGCTCGCGCGCGTTGGCGAGGAGGCGGACGGGGTCGAGCTGCGCTGTCAAATCTCATGCTCCCTGGTGACGGCGCTCTCGCGCGGTTCGACCACGAACATCCGGGTGCGCGCGCGATCGAGGAAGTTGGCCTCGTCGGCGGCAATCGCTTCCGCGATCGCGGGTTGGGCGTGGCGGGCGAGCATGTCGTCGTATCCGGCGCGGTCGGCGAAGTGGATTTCGGTCACCACATCGAAGTCGAACGGCGACGCAGCGCTGGCGAAGGCATCCGTGAAATCGCTGTAGTTGCGGCGATAGGCGACGATCGATGGGAACGAGGCGAGGATCAACGGAGCGTGACGGGACTCGTAGTAGTCGACGAACGCTTCGCGCAACAAATCGTCGCGCTTGCGCAGCAGTGCGATGACCTTGCAGCCGCTCATGCGGCAAGGCCCGCCAGCAGCGGCAGCGACCACGATGGGTCGATGCGTTCGGCGGTCCCATGCGGCGCGTCGGCACCGAGCAGGGCGAACGCCGCCTCATCGACCGCGCGAACTTCACCGTGGTCGAACACCAGGCTCCGCGCCGCGAATTTCCACTCCCCGTCGCGCTGTTGATAGCGATCGAGGTAGCGCCCGCCGACGATCAGTTCGCGGCGCCCGGGCGGCGACGAGCGATGATAGGCGACCGCGTAGTGCTCGCCCTCAGCGTCGTTACCGTCGATCGCGAACAAGCTGTTGGTGATCCGGTGGACAGTGAGTTCGAACTTCGCCATCGCGGTGGGTAGCCAGGCGACGAAATCGTCCGGACCGCCTTCGAACATCGCACCGTGGCGGTCGATCGCGTCATCCCAGTACAGCGAGCGGACCAAGGCGAAATCGCGGCGATCGACCCCGCGGCAATAGCGCATGACGAGATCGTGGAGCGCGACGCGATCGAGCGCCTCGCCGGGCGTCACGCCGCCGCCTTGCTTCCGGCGCGACGGCCGAAGAAGGTGCAGTCGGCCAGGCTCATCCCCGACGAATAGCCGTGCCCCCACGCCGGCAGTCCCGAGGTGCAGCGCCCCGCCGCATAGAGCCCGGCGATCGGCGTTCCAGCGCGGTCGAACACTTCGCCATCGACCGAGGTCTTGAGCCCGCCGAGCGTGAAGAAGCTGAAATAGCTGGTCTCGAAATTCAATTCGAGCGCGACGAACGGCGCCTGGTCAAGTGGCTGGAGGATCGGCGCGCGCTTGCCGAACAGCGGATCGCGTCCCGCCCGTGCGTGCTCGTTGTAGACCGCCATCGTCGCCGAGAGCGTGCCCTGGGGCATTTCGAGCTCGGCCTCGACTTCCTCCCAGCTCGCGCCGGTCGCGGCGATCGAAACCCGCGCAAACTCGGGCGGCTGCTCGAAATGCGCGTTGTCGAGCAGCAGGTAGACCTTGCCGCCGGGCTGATCGACCGCGGTGCGGCTGACCCGGCCGTGGTAGCAATCCTCGTTGATAAAGCGCTGCCCGGCGACGTTGACGAACACCCCCTCGGCGTGGCTTTGCGGGATCGTCCACGGGCAGGTGGTGAAGAACTCGTCCATGTGGATCGCGTCGCCGCCCGCGCCGACGCCCAACTCGATCCCCGAACCGTCGTCCTTGTCGCCGATCGGATCGCGGATTTTGCCGGTCAGCGGGGCATACTTCGCGAGCATCGCCGGGTTCATCACGAACCCGCCGGTGGCTAGGACCACGCCCTTGGCCGCGCGGACGAAGCGGTTGGCGTTGTCGATCCGCATCACCACGCCGACGATCCGTCCGGCATCTTCAATTAGCGCGGCCGCGCGGGCATCGACCACCACCTCGACGCCCAGCGACCGCGCCTTGGCCTCGAGGATATCGACCAGCTTGCGCCCGCCGCCCCAGCCCATGAACTGGATGACGTGGCCACGCGGAGCGGGTTTCGCCGAAAGACAGAACGGCTCGGCCGCCTCGCTCCCCGACCATATCAAGGTGTCGTCGCCCTCGGGCTCGATGATCTTGCCGGGGACGTAAGTGCCCTTGTACGGCACGCCCTGCGCCTTGAGCCAATCGAAATGGACCAGCGACCCGGCCGCATAAAGCTCGCACTTGGCGTGGTCGGCGTTGAGCCCACCGGCCATCTTGAGATAGGCGGCGAGATCCCCGGCGCTGTCCTCGAAGCCCGCGGCTTTCTGCACTTCGGTGCCGCCGCCGATGTAGATTTCGCCGCCCGACAGCGCACTTGCCCCGCCGCTGCCCGAATTGCGCTCGAACAGCATGACTTTGGCGCCAGCTTCGGCCGCCTCGATCGCGGCGCAGGCACCCGCCGCCCCGAAACCGATCACCGCGACGTCGGTCTCGCAGTCCCAAGCGGGGACATCGGCGGAGGGGTAGGGGCGGTGGAGCGAAATCTCGGGCATCAAACAAACCTCGCGGTGCAGGTGCCGACGCCCTCGAGGACCATCTCGAACACGTCGCCGACCACCGCCGGTTCGAGCGGGACGAGGCTGCCCGAAAGGATCACGTCGCCCGCGTCGAGCGTCACGCCATAGGCGCCGAGCGTGTTGGCGAGCCACGCGACTGCCTCGAGCGGCGAACCCTGAACCGCCGCTCCGTAGCCCTCGGACAGTGGCGCACCGTTCTTGGTCACGGTCACTTTGAGCGCGGGCAGGTCGAAATCGCGCGGGTTCGCACGCGCCTCGCCGAGCACGAAAACCCCGCAGCTGGCGTTGTCGGCGATGGTGTCGATTATCCCGATCTTCCACTCGGCGATCCGGCTGTCGACGATCTCAAAGCATGGCGCGATGCTGGCGGTCGCCTCGAGGACGTCGGCGGCGGTTACGCCGGGACCGGCAAGCGGCGCCTCGAGAATGAAGGCGATCTCGGCCTCGGCGCGCGGCTGGATCAACTTGTGCGCGGCCACGTCGATGTCGCCGGTCACCAGCATCCGGTCGGTCAGGAACCCGAAATCGGGCTGATGGACCCCGAGCATGTCCTGGACCGCCTTGGAGGTCACGCCGATCTTCTTGCCGATCACCTTTTCGCCGTCGCCGCGCCGCCGTCGCAGCGCGTCGAGGCTGATCGCGTAGGCGTCGTCGATCGTCAGGGCCGCGTCGCGCGCGATCAGCGGAGGAACGGTGCGGCCGTCGCGGAGAGCTTCGTAAAGCTCGCGCCCATACTTTTCGCCGTAGCGCTCAGCGGTGTTCATCGAGGAACGCGATCGAGTAGCGGTTGAATTCGGCGGCGCGTTCGACCTGGACCCAATGGCCGGTGCGACCGAAAGTGATGGCACGCACGTCGCGGCACTTGTCAAGAAACAGGCGGGCGTGGCTTTCGGGGCAGAATTCGTCGTCGAGGCCCCACAGCACGAACACCGGCTGGGTGATTTCGCCGAGCCTCAGCCCGAGATTGGGGGTTTTCATCCGAGCGAGCACGTCCTTGGGCTGGGTGCGCGCGACGGCGAAGCGTTCGGCGACCAGCGCATCGGGAATCTTCGCCGCGTAATCGGGGTGCACCAGGTTGCGGATCAGCCGCTTCTGTTCTTCGACGTTGAACTCGGGGCTGCCGAAGCTCGAGACCATCCGGGCGATCCCCGGCATCGTAAAGTAACTGGCCTGCTCGGCGACCGATCCCGGGGCCATCAGGATCAAGTCGCGCGCGAATTCGGGGCGGTCGAGTGCGATCTGGATCGCGATCCCGCCGCCCAGCGAATTGCCGACCAGCGAGGCCCGCTCGATCCCGTGCGCGCGCAGCGCCTCGTAGAGCGTGTCGGTGAACAATTGCAGCGTGTAGTCGACCCCCTCGGGCTTCGATGACGCGCCGTAGCCGATCAGGTCGGGGAGGATCGCGCGGTAGCCGGCGGCGACGAACGCGTCGATGTTCTGGCGAAAGTTCGAGGCGCCCGCCGCGCCCGGACCGCTGCCGTGGATGAACACCACCACCGGCGCGCCGGCTTCGCCCGCTTCGGCGATGTGAATCTCGTGACCGCCAGCAACGGAATGGCGCGTCTCGCGCAGCTCGCTCATGCTTGTTCCTCGATTACAGGAAGGTGAATCCGGGCTGCTCGCCATAGAGGCTGCCAACCAGGTCGCCGGTGCGGTTGTTCGGGTCGTTGGCGACATGCGCGCGCGCCGCGTTGAGGTCGAGCCACGGCTGGATCACCGGGCTGGACATGTAGATCGCGCGCCCGCCGAGCAGCTGGACGATCCCGTCGACCAGCTCGGCCAGCCGCCGCACCACGGTCGACGACTGGTAGGCATACAGCACGCGCTTTCCCATCGCGATGGTCTCGCCGCGCGCCGCCGTCGCCATCAGGTCGTCGAAGGTCGCGCCGAGCGTCAGCTCCATTTCGAGGATTTGTGCGTGCGCGCGCGCAATCGCGGCGTGGAGCAAGGGATCGGCCTTTGAGGCCTTGCCCGTATTGGTCGAGACGCGGTCCTTCATGATCTGGACCGCGCCGTCGACCGCCGCGCGGGCGCCGCCGAACGCGGCGGTCGAGACCGAGCGGACGAAGACTTGCGCCCACGGCAGCGAATACAGCGCGCCGGTGTTCTCAGCCTGGCCGGGGTTCTGGCACAGGAAGCCGTCGTTGGCTTTGTGCGTGCGGTAATCGGGGACGAACACGCGATCGACGACGATGTCGAAGCTGCCGGTGCCTTGCAGTCCGAACACGTCCCAGGTGCCGTCGATGATCTGGTAGTCTGCGCGCGGGAGCAGGAAAGTGCGCATCTCGGGCGGCCCGTCCTCGGCGAAAATCAGCGCGCCGAGCAGGATCCAGCCGCAATGCTTCGACCCGCTCGAGAAACCCCAGCGGCCCGAGAGGTAAAATCCCCCTTCGGCCGGCTCGACCTTGCCCACCGGCTGATAGGTCGATGAAACCAGCATCGCGTCGTCGTCGCCCCACACGTCGGCTTGCGCCTTGTCATGGAATAGCGCCAGTTCGAACGGGTGGCAGCCGAGCACGCCGTAGACCCAGCCGGTCGACATGCAGCCCTCGGCCAGCGCCTTCTGGATCTCGAAGAACACGTTGGGGTTCATCTCGAAGCCGCCCCAGCGCTTGGGCTGGAGCACGCGGAAGAATCCGGCCTCCTGCATCTCGGCAATCGTCTCGGCGGGCACGTTGCCGCCCAGCGTGCATTGGCGCGCGCGGGCCTTGAGCGTCGGGATCATCGCGCGGGCGCGAGCGATCAACTCGTCGGCGCTCGGCGCGTCTTGGGCCCGCTTCAGGTCGGCGACCGTCGCCATAGCTTACTCCTCAAATCGGCCCGACTCATGCGTGATCCGGGAAACTCGTAGAAATAAATGCCACCTGATACGCAAATCGTCAATTGAAAAGCGGTTTCGCTTCCGATAATGCAACTCGCAGCGGGTTCCGAGCGGCGAATCCGATGAATGGAGATTCGTTTCGTGCCTGTCACCCCGCCCAGCGCAACAATCGAGCTGCCCGGCCAAGTCGCCATCGTGACCGGCGGGACGCGCGGGCTTGGGCGCACGATCGCCGAGGCGCTCGCCGGCGCGGGCTGCGCGGTGACCGTGTGCGGGCGCACCGCGCCGGACGATCTGCCGCCGGGCATCGCGTTCGAGGCGGCCGACGTCCGTGATCCCGAGCAAACGCGCGCGCTGGTTGATCGGGTGGCCGAGCGGCACGGCCGGATCGACATCCTCGTCAACAACGCCGGCGGCTCGCCGCCGAGCGAGGCGGCCCGCGCCTCGCCGCGCTTCGCCGAGGCGATCCTCAAGCTCAACCTGCTCGGCCCGCTGTTCATGGCGCAAGCCGCGCACCGCCACATGGCGGCGGCGGGCGGCGGAAGCATCGTCAATATCGCCAGCGTCGCTGGCGCGCGGCCCTCGCCGGGCACGGCGGTCTATGGCGCAGCCAAAGCCGGACTGCTCAGCCTGACCCAGAGCCTGGCGCAGGAATGGGGCACGCAGGGGGTGCGGGTCAACGCGGTGATCGCCGGCTTGATGCAAACCGAGACCGCCGAGGCGACCTATGGCTCGGCCGAGGCGCAAGCGGAGATCGCCGCTTCGCTCCCGCTCGGGCGGATGGGCCTGGGCCAGGATCTCGCCGACGCGGTGCTTTATCTGTGTTCGCCGCTCGCCGCGTACGTCAGCGGGGCGCGGCTGCAAGTCGATGGCGGCGGCGAACGGCCGCTGTTTCTGGAATTGATCGCACGCGAAGGGTCTGGCGATGGGCGTTAAGGAACTCGGATACCTGGTGATCGAGGCGCGCGATCCGGTGGCGTGGGACAGCTTCCTGACCGAAGTCGCGGGCGTGATGTCGGCGGGGCGCGCGCCCGATGGCGCGGCGCTCTACCGCATCGACGAGCGTCCGTTCCGATTCGCGATTCAGGCGTCGGAACGCGACTATCTCGGCGCGGCGGGGCTCGAGGTGAGCGCCGACGGTTACGACGCGATGGTCGAGCGCTTGCGCGCCGCCGGGCGGCCGGTCGCCGACTTCTCTTCCGATGAAGCGACGGCGCGCCGCGTCGAGCGCGCCATCCGCACCAGCGACCCGGCCGGCAACGCGCTCGAGCTTTACGTCGGCCACGCAACCGACGACGTTGCGTTCGTCTCGCCCGCCGGGGTCAGCGGCTTCGTCACCGGCGCGCTCGGGCTCGGACACGTGGTGTTCGCCGCCCCCAATTTCGACGAATGTCACCGCTTCTACCGCGAGGTCCTCGGCCTCGGCGACACCGACCTGCCCGAAATGCCGGTAGGCGACGCGACCATGCGCTTCGCCTTCATGCATGCCGCCAACGGTCGCCACCACAGCGTCGCGCTGGGCGAGATGCCGCAGCCGCCGTCGGGCTGCGTCCACATCATGCTCGAGGCCAAATCGATGATCGACGTCGGCAAGGCCTACGACCGGATGCGGCGGGCCGGGGTGCCGCAGTCGGCCTCGCTCGGCAAGCACGTCAACGACGAGATGACCAGTTTCTACATGCGGACCCCGGCGGGCTTCGACCTCGAGTTCGGCTGCGAGGGGCTGGTGATCGATCCGGCGAGCTGGGAAGCCACCGCGCACACTGAAATCAGCGTCTGGGGGCACCGCTGGTCCTGGCAGGAAGCGATGGAAGCCGCACAAGGAGCTACGCCATGATTGCAACCATCGCTCCGATGCTCGACAAGCGGATGACCGCGGCCGAGATCGTCGGGAACCTGCGCGACGGGATGACGCTGGGAATCGGCGGCTGGGGCCCGCGGCGCAAGCCGATGGCGCTGGTCCGCGAAATCCTCCGCTCGGACCTCAGCGACTTGACCGTGGTCGCCTACGGCGGGGCCGACGTCGGCATGCTGTGCGCTGCGGGAAGGGTGCGCAAGCTGGTGTTCGCGTTTGTCTCGCTCGACGCGATCCCGCTCGAGCCGTGGTTCCGGAAAGCCCGCGAGGCGGGCGCGATCGAAGTACTCGAGCTCGACGAAGGGATGTTCCAGTGGGGGCTCAAGGCCGCCGCGTTCGGGCTGCCGTTCCTGCCGACGAGGGTCGGGCTGGGCACCGACCTGGCCGAGTTGGGGGGCTTGAAAACCGTTCAATCGCCTTATCCCGATGGCGAAGTGCTGATCGCGATGCCCGCGCTCAAGCTCGATGCGGCGCTGCTCCACGTCAACCGCAGCGACTGGCGCGGCAACGTTCACGCGTTCGGCCCCGACACGTATTATGACGATTGGTTCGCGAAGGCCGCGGCGAAAACCTACGTTAGCTGCGAGGAGCTGGTCGACCGGATGGAGGACCATTACCCGAAAGAGGCCCAGGCCAATATCGTCGAGCGCTGCTTCATCAGCGGGGTGGTCGAGCTGCCGGGCGGCGCACATCCGAGTTCGATGCCACCCGCCTATGGCTGGGACATCAAGACGCTAAAAGCGTACGCCGACGCGGCCAAGGACCCTGGCGACTGGGCGGCGGTGGCGGAGAGGTTCGTCGGGGGAAGCGAGGCCGATTATCTCGCCTCGGTCGGCGGAAACGAGGCGGTGGCGGCACTCCCGCTACCGGTGTTCTGATGGTCACGCCCATGTCCACTTTAGCTGAACTCTGCATCGTCGCTTGCTCGGAAGCGTTTCGCGGCAACGGCGAAGTCATCGCCACCGGGGTCGGCCCGGTCCCGCGGCTCGGCGCCGGGCTCGCCAAGCTGACCCATTCGCCCGGCCTGATGATGACCGACGGCGAGGCCTACCTGGTCGAGCAGCCGGTGCCGCTCGGACCGCGTGGCGATTGCAAGCCCAGGTTCGCCGGACACCTGCCGTTTTCGCGGTTCTTCGACAGCGCGGTGTGGACCGGGCGACGCCACGCGATGGTTACCCCGACCCAGATCGACCGCTTCGGCCAGATCAATTTGTCGCAACTCGGCGGCACGCACAAGCAACCCAAGACCCAGATGCTTGGCGTCCGCGGCTTTCCGGGGAATACGATCTACCACCCGAACTCGTTCTTCTTCCCCGCGCACTCCCCGCGCGTGTTCGTGCCGGGCGAAGTCGATATGGTCTCAGGCGTCGGCTACAACCCGGCGCGGCGCGTGCCCGGTGGGAACTACTCGGGCATCGACCTGCGGCGGATCGTGACCAACTTGTGCGTGATGGACTTCGCGGGGCCGGACAACGCGGTGCGCGTCGTCTCGCTCCATCCCGGAGTGCGCTTCGCCGAAGTGCAGGAGGTGACCGGGTTCTTGTTGATTGACGCGGTCGAGGGCGAGACGTCGACGCCTACCGACGAGCAGCTGGCGATCATCGCGCAGCTCGATCCGCACGGCATTCGCGCCGGAGCAATCAAGGACAATCCGCCCGCAAGGAGGGCCGCATGAACGACTTCGTCCAACCGCAGGAAGCGAATCCGGACTACGAAACCGAAGAGCCAATTCTCTACGAGTCAGATGGTCCGGTGGCGTGGATCACCATGAACCGGCCACAATTCAACAATGCCCAGAACGGGCAGATGACCTACGCGCTCGACGACGCGTTCCGCCGCGCGGTCGAGGACGACGAGATCAAAGTCATCGTGCTGAGCGGCACCGGCAAGCACTTCAGCGCGGGGCACGACATCGGCACGCCCGGGCGCGACCTCCACCGCGATTTCGAGCGGCGGATGCTGTTCGGGCGCCACGTCAACCGGCCGGGCGCCGAGCTGCTCTACACTCGCGAGCAGGAGCAGTACCTCGGCATGTGCCGCCGCTGGCGCGATCTGCCCAAGCCGACCATTGCCATGGTCCAGGGCGCGTGCATCGCAGGCGGGCTGATGCTCGCCTGGGTCTGCGACCTTATTGTCGCCAGCGAGGACGCGTTCTTCCAGGACCCGGTCAACCGCATGGGCATTCCGGGCGTCGAGTACTTCGCCCACGGGTTCGAGCTGCCGCCGCGGATCGCCAAGGGCTTTCTCCTGCTGGGCGAGCGGATGCCGGCGGCGCGCGCCTATCAGTTCGGGATGGTCAACGAGATGGTCCCGCGCGCCGAACTGCGCGACAAGGTCTCGGCGATGGCGCACGAACTGGCGAGCCGTCCGCGGCTCGGCAACTGGCTGACCAAGCAGGCCTTGAACCACGTCGAGGACTTGCGCGGCAAGCGCACCGCGATGGACGCGGTGTTCCACATGCATCACTTCGCCCACGCGCAGAACGACCTCGTCAGCAGCAACAGCCTCGGCGGACTCGACGGCGCGGCGATGGCCAAGGCCAACAAGAAGGCCGCGGGCGAAAGTTGATCATGGTCGACCCCCTCTCCACCCCACTGACCCAGCGGCTCGGCTGCCGGCTGCCGGTGATCCAGACCGCGATGGGCTGGATCGCGACGCCCGCGCTGGTCGCAGCGACCAGCAACGCGGGCGCGTTCGGGTTCCTCGCCGGCGCGGTGATGAAGCCGGCCGAGCTGGGTGAGGCGATCGCGCGGCTCAAGGACATGACGCCGCATGCATTCGGGGTGAACTTCCACAGCTTCCAGGCCAGCGCAGGCGAAATCGTCGAAGTGATCCTCGCGCATTCGGATCGGGTCCGCGCGGTCAGCTTCGGGCGCGGTCCCGACGCGAAAATGATCGGCCGCTTCCGCGATGCCGGGATTCTCTGCATTCCCACCGTCGGCGCGGTCAAGCATGCCGAGAAGATGGTCGCGCTGGGCTGTGAGATGATCACCGTCCAGGGCGGTGAGGGTGGCGGGCATACCGGATCGGTGCCGACCACGGTGCTGCTTCCGCAAGTACTCGACGCCGTGACCGTCCCGGTGGTCGCCGCGGGCGGCTTCGCCGACGGGCGCGGGCTCGCTGCAGCACTGGCATTCGGCGCCTGCGGCATCGCGATGGGCACGCGTTTCCTGATGACCGCCGAAAGCCCTGTCCCGACCGCGCCCAAGACGGCCTACGTCAAGGCCGGGACCGGCGACATCGCGGTGTCCACCAAAGTCGACGGCATCCCGCAACGGATGATCCTCAACTCGCTGCTCCGGCGGATCGAGCGTTCGACCTCACTCGGCATGTGGAAGCGCGCGGTCGAGGCCGGGTTCGAGATGAAGCGCAATACGGGAATGAGCTGGGGAGAAGTCGTCGGGGCGGCACGCGCGATGACCAGCCACGGCGAGATGCCGCTGGCGCAGGCGATGATGGCCGCCGCCGCTCCGATGCTGATCCAACGCGCGGTGGTCGGCGGCGATGCCGAAAACGGACTGATGGCGACGGGCGTCGTCGCCGGTCGGCTGACCGACTTGCCCAGCTGCGCCGACCTGCTCGCCCGGATCGAAACCGAGGCGCGCCAGCGGATCGCGGCGCTGACCCACAGGGAGCCAGCCCATGCCGATTAGCTGCACCATCGCAGAAAAGATCGCCGAGATTGTATTCGACGTGCCGCCGGTCAACGCGTTCGACAGCGAGACATGGCTGTCGCTGCCGCCGATAATCGCCGACGCGGGACGCAACCCAGAGGTCAACTGCGTCCTCATTCGCGCCGAAGGGCGGGGCTTCTGCGGCGGGGTCGACATCAAGGAAATGCAGGCGCACCCCGAGCGGATTACGCTGCTCAACCGCGGTAACTACCTGACCTTCAAGGCGATCCGCGACGCTGAGGTGCCGGTGGTGGCTGCGGTCCACAAGTTCGTGATCGGCGGCGGGATCGGCATTTGCGGCGCGAGCGACACGATCATCGCCGCCGACGACGCCTATTTCTCGCTGCCCGAGGTCGACCGCGGAGCGATGGGCGGTGCGTCGCACCTCTCGCGGATGCTGCCGCTGCACAAGGTTCGCGCCGCGTTCTTCACCGGCGGCAATATCCCCGCCGAGGAAGCCTACCGCCTCGGCGGGGTCGAGAAGGTCGTGCCGCGCACCGAGCTGGAGAGCGAAGCGCGCGCGTTCTGCGCGGTTATCGCGAGCAAATCGCGCAAGGCGCTGGTGATCGCCAAGGAAGCGCTCAACGGCCTTGAGCCGCGCGATGTCGATCGCGGCTACCGCTGGGAGCAGGGCTTCACGCTCGAGATGTACATGCATGAGGATTCGCAAGCCGCGCGCGACGCGTTCGTCGAGACCGGCAAGGCGGCCAAGTTCTGATGGTCCTCGCCTACACTCCCGAACAGCAAGCCTTCCGTGCCGAAATTCGCGGGTGGATGGAAGCGCACGTCCCGACCGAGCCGCTGGTCACGCTCGAATGTCGTGAGGGGTTCGACCAGCATGTCGCGTGGGAGCGTGAGCTGGCGGCAGGCAACTGGGGAATGGTCACCTGGCCCACCGAGTACGGCGGGCGCGGGCTCGACCTGATCGAGTGGCTGATCTTCGAGGAGGAATATTTCCGCGCCGGTGGGCCCAACCGGGCCAATCAGAATGGTATCTTCCTGCTCGGCCCGACGATCATGGAGTTCGGCTGCGACGAGCAGAAGGCCCGCTTTCTTGCGCCGATGGCGCGGGGCGAAGTCATCTGGGCGCAAGCCTGGTCCGAGCCCGGCGCCGGCAGCGACATGGCGGCGATCTCGTCCAAGGCGATCCGGGACGGCGATCACTACGTGCTGAGCGGCCAGAAAACCTGGTCGAGCCGCGCGGCCTTTGCCGACTGGGGCTTCGGCATCTTCCGGACCAACCCGGACTCGAAGCGCCACAAGGGCCTCACTTTCATCCTGTTCGACCTGAACACGCCGGGCATCACCCGCCGTCCGATCCGCCAGCTTCACGGCGACACCGGGTTCGCCGAGCTGTTCTTCGACGAAGTGCGCGTGCCGGTCGAGAACCGGCTGGCGGGCGAAGGCGAGGGCTGGAACGTGGCAATGGCCACCGCCGGGTTCGAGCGCGGGTTGATGCTGCGTTCGCCGGGCCGCTTTCAGGCCACCGCCAAGCGGCTGGTCGAGCTATATCGCCAGCATGAGGCGCAGGCGTCGCCCAGTGCGCGCGAGGCGGTGTTGCAAGCATGGGGCGCGGCTCAGGCTTACGCCTACAACACGTATGGGGTCGCATCGAAGATCATGGCCGGGGGCAAAATCGGTGCCGAGGCGAGCCTCAACAAGATCTTCTGGTCCGAGCTCGACCGCGCGATGAACCGTACCGCGATGCAGCTTCTGGGCGCTGCGGCAGAGCTCAGGCGCTTCGCCGACGGCCGCGTCAACCAATGGCTCGAGGGTTACATCTTCTCGCTGTCGGGGCTGATCTACGCGGGCTCGAACGAGGTCCAGCGCAACATCGTCGCCGAGCGCCTGCTTGGGCTTCCAAGAGTGGGAGCGGGCTGATGGACTTTCGTTTCAGCGACGACCAGCTGACGCTCGCCGAAGGCGTGCGCGACTACCTGACCGGCACGCACGGCCCCGAAGTGTTGCGTGCGCTCGATGCCGGACCCAATCGCGATCCGGCGATCTGGCAAGGGCTGGTCGAAATGGGCTTGCCCGGTCTGCTGGTGTCCGAGGCGCACGGCGGGCTTGGTCTCGGCTTGCCCGAGGCGGCGCTGATCGCGCGCGAATGCGGCCGCGCCGCGCTGGCCGAGCCGCTGGTCGATGTCGCCTTCGTCGCCGCGCCGTGCTTCGCCCGTGCGGGGGACACCGAAGCGATGGCAGCGATCGCCGCGGGCGAGAAGCGCCTGCCTCCGAGCCATGCGATCAACCCGTGGGTCGCCGACGGCGACGGCGAGCAACTGGTAAGCGTCGATCCGCTGCGCAACCTCACCGCCGCGTCAGCCGGGTGCAATGACGATCCCTACCTGCTCGACCTCGGCGCGTTGATGAGCGCGGCGCAAATGGTCGGGCTGGCCGAGGCGATGCTCGACCAGGCGACCGAATACGCCAAGCTGCGCACCCAGTTCGGCCAGCCGATCGGCGCGTTCCAGGCGATCAAGCACAGCCTTGCGACATGCGCGGTGGCGATCGAGTTCGCCCGCCCGGTAGCGTGGCGCGCGGCGCAAGCGCTCGAAGATGGACTGGACAGCGCATCGGTCCACGTCAGCCACGCCAAGCTCGCCGCGACCGACGCCG
Organism: Novosphingobium sp.; assembly: GCA_030697365.1. Lineage (GTDB taxonomy): Bacteria > Pseudomonadota > Alphaproteobacteria > Sphingomonadales > Sphingomonadaceae > Novosphingobium. The sequence continues at coordinate 17,402 of JAUYQH010000109.1, forward strand.
CGACCCTGACCGCCGAGACCGCGATCCAGGTCCACGGCGCGATGGGCTACACTTACGAGGTCGACTTGCACTTCTGGATGAAGCGCGCCTGGGCGCTCGCCGGGGCGTGGGGCGACCGCGCGTTTCACTTGCGCCGGATCGACGCCGCCGTGTTTGGCGGCACGCTGCCGATCGGCCCCGAACACACTTTCGCCTGAGGATTTTTCGCAGTGCCCGAAGCCTATATCATTGACGCCGTGCGCACCCCCATCGGCCGCAAGAAGGGCAGCCTCGCGGCCGTCCACCCCGCCGACCTCGGCGCGCACCCGATCAAGGCGCTGATGAGCCGCACCGGAATCGATCCGGGCGCGGTCGATGACGTCGTCTGGGGCTGCTGCGACACGATCGGGCCGCAAGCTGGCGACATCGGGCGCACCGTGTGGCTGGTCGCGGGGCTGCCGCAGCATGTCCCCGGTACCACCATCGACCGCCAGTGCGGGTCGTCGCAGCAAGCGCTGCACTTCGCCGCGCAAGGGGTGATGAGCGGGACGCAGGACCTGGTCGTCGCCGGCGGCAGCCAGGCGATGAACGCGATTCCCATTTCGGCGGCGATGTTCGCGGGCGAGGCGCACGGCTTCTCCAACCCGTTCAACGGCTCCAAGGGCTGGGTCGAGCGCTACGGCGACGGGATATTGAACCAGATAGACTCGGCGCAAATGATCGCCGACAAGTGGGGCCTCACCCGCGAGGCGATGGAGCAGTTCGCGCTCGCCTCGCACAGCCGCGCCCAGGCCGCGACCGACGCCGGCTGGTTCGCGGGCGAGATCGCGCCGCTGGAAGGGCTCGACCGCGACGAGACGATCCGCCCCGGGACCACTCTCGAGGGGCTGGCTGCGCTCAAGACGGTGCAGGAAGGCGGGACTATCACCGCCGGAGTCGCCAGCCAGAACTGCGACGGCGCCGCCGCGCTGCTGGTCGCGTCGGAGCAGGCGGTCAAGGATCACGGGCTCAAGCCGCGCGCGCGCATCCACCACATCTCGGTCCGCGCCGACGACCCGGTGTGGATGCTGACCGCGCCGATTCCCGCGACGCAATATGCGCTCAAGAAGGCCGGGATGCGGATCGAGGACATAGACTTGTTCGAATGCAACGAGGCGTTCGCCAGCGTGCCGATGGCGTGGATGAAGGAGCTCGGGATTCCGCACGAACGAGTCAACGTAAACGGCGGGGCGATCGCGCTCGGCCATCCGCTCGGCGCGACCGGCGCGCGGCTGATGACCACTCTGCTTAATGCGCTCGAGCGCACTGGCGGGCGCTATGGCTTGCAGACGATGTGCGAAGGCGGCGGCCAGGCCAACGTCACGATCGTGGAGCGGCTGTCATGACCGCCAATCCGGCAATCGACATCCCCAACTTGCTCTACACTTACGCGATCCGCTTCGACGACGGCGACTTTGAAGGCGCGGCCCGGCTGTTCAAGCACGGCTGCGTCGTTGCCGAAGGGCACCGCATCGCCGGGGTCGAGGCGATCACCGCGATGTGGCGGCAATGGGTCCGGCTCCACGATGGCAAGCCCCGGACCCGCCATCTGACCACCAACCCGATCATCGCGCTCGCCGACGACGGGCAATCGGCGACCTGTGTCACCCAGTGGACGGTGCTGCAGGCGGCCGAGGGCTATCCGCTGCAGATCGTCGCCAGCGGGCGCTATCACGACACATTCGCGCTGATCGCCGGGGCGTGGGCGTTCACCGAGCGCGTTTACCAGCAGACCGACCTGGTCGGCGATACCAGCGCGCACCTGATCCGCGAATTGAGTGAGAGCTGAGATGGGCATTTGCGATAACCGCACCGTCGTGATCACCGGCGCGGCGCGCGGCCTGGGGCGCGCCTATGCGCTAGCGTTCGCCGCCGAGGGCGCGAACGTGGTGGTCAATGACATCGGCGCCTCGCTCGCCGGCGAAGGCCGCGACACCAGCGCCGCCGACGGCGTGGTCGCGGAGATCGTCGCGGCGGGCGGCCACGCCATCGCCAACTACGAGGACATTACCGACTGGGACGCCGCGAAACGGATCGTCGAAGCGGCGGTCGCGGCGTTCGGCAACTTGCACGTGGTGGTCAACAACGCCGGGATCGTGCGCGACCGGATGTTCGTCTCGGCCACGCTCGATGAATGGGACGCGACGATGCACGTCCACTTGCGCGGGCATTTCTGCTTGTCGCGCCACGCGGTCGATCACTGGCGCGCCAAGCAGAAGGCGGGGGCGAACCTCGACGCGCGGATCATTAACACCACTTCGGGCGCGGGGCTTCAGGGCTCGATCGCGCAAGCCGCTTATTCGACCGCCAAGGGCGGGATCGCGGCGCTGACGCTGGTCCAAGCGGCCGAGCTGGCGCGCTACGGGATTACCGCCAACGCGCTCGCCCCGTCGGCGAGGACGCGGATGACCGAGCAGGCATTCGCCGACAAGATGGCGACCGAAGGCGAGAGTTTTGACGTCATGGACCCGGCCAACATCGCGCCGGCGGTGGTCTGGCTGGGCTCGGCGAAGAGCGCTCACGTCACCGGGTGCGTGTTCGAGCTCGAGGGCGGCAGGATCATGCTCGAGGACGGCTGGCGCGAGGGGCCGGCGGTCGATGCTGGCAAGCGCTGGGACCCGGAGGATGTGGGCGGCGCGGTCGACAAGCTGCTCGACGAGCGGGTCCCGCCGCGCAAGGTCTGGGGTACCACCTGATGCACTTCGCCTTCACCGACGAGCAGGCGATGATCGCCGAGACCGTGCGCGGGTTCTTCGCCGAACACGCGACTTCGGCGCGCACGCGCAAGGCGATGGCTGGCGATGGCGTGGACCGCGCTTTGTGGGCGTCGTTCTGCACCGAGCTCGGGCTGTCGGGCGTCGCGATTCTCGAAGACGCGGGCGGGGCGGGGCTGGGGCTGGTCGAGCTGGCGATCGTCGCCGAGGCGGCGGGCGCGCAAGTCGCGGCGCTGCCGCTGCTTGGCCATGTCATGGCGAGCCAGGCGCTGGCGGTTGGCGGTGGCGATCGGCAAGTGCTCGGCGAGCTGATCGCGGGCGACACAATCGCCGCTTACGCGCACCGCGCCGACCTTTCGGCATCGGGCGACACGCTCAACGGGACGATCGAGTTCGTCGCGCACGGCGGCATCGCCGATTGCTTCGTCGTCACCACCAACGACGCCGCGTGGCTGGTCGCCGCCGACGCGCCGGGACTTACCGTCACTCCACTGACCACGATGGATCAGACGCGCCCCTACGCCCGGCTGACGCTCAACGGAGTCGCGGGCGAGCGGTTATCCGACCCCGCCGCCGCAATCTCAGCCGCGCACAACGCCGGCTTCGTAGTGCTCGCCGCCGAGGCACTCGGCGGGGCGCAGGCGTGCCTCGACCGCACGGTCGGCTACTCGCTCGAGCGCGTCCAGTTCGGCCGCCCGATCGGCAGTTTCCAGGCCTATAAGCACCGCCTCGCCGACATGATGGTCGAAATCGAGCAAGCGCGCTCGGCGGTTTACTGGGCGGCCTGCGCGATCGACGAGTCCTCGGACGAAGCGGCGCTCGCGGTCCACGCCGCCAAGAGCTTCGCCGCCGACACCTTTTTCCGCTGCGCCGGCGACATGATCCAGCTCCACGGCGGGATCGGCTTCACCTGGGAGCACGACGCGCATCTGTTCTTCAAGCGCGCGCGCGCGATCCAGACGCTGCTCGGCGAAGGCGCCTGGCACCGCGAGCAAATCGCCGCGATGGTTTTCGGAGATGCGGCATGAAGCTGGGATTCACGCCGGCGGAGGAAGACTTCCGCAAGGAGGCGGCGGATTGGCTCGCCGGGCAGATGGCGGGCGAGTTCGCCGACATCAAGGGGATCACCAAGCTCACCGAGCGCCCCGAGCGGCGCAAGGAATGGGAGCAGCAGCTCGCCGCGCACGGCTGGAGCTGCATCGGCTGGCCCAAGGAATGGGGCGGGCGCGACGCCAGCCTCGCCGAGCAAGTGATCTTCGCCGAGGAATACGCACGCGCCGGGGTGCCGGGGCGGATCAACCACATCGGGGTCGAGCTCGCCGGCCCGACCATCCTGACTTTCGGCACCGACGAGCAGAAGGCCAAGTTCCTCCCCGGCATCGCCGCCGGGACGACGATCTGGTGCCAGGGCTTTTCCGAACCCAACGCCGGCTCCGATTTGGCGTCCGTCCGCACGAAAGCGCGGCTCGATGGCGACGAGTGGGTCGTCGACGGCCAAAAAATCTGGACCAGCCTGGCGCACGTCTCCGACTGGATTTTCGTCGTCACCCGCTCCGAGGAAGGCTCGAAGGGCCCCAAGGGGCTGACTTTCGTGATGATGGACTTGGCCCAGCCGGGGATCGAGGTGCGCGGGATCAAGCAGATCAACGGCGACGCCGAGTTCAACGAGACCTTCTTCGACGGCGCGCGGACCGCCGCCGACAACATCATCGGCGCACCCGGCGGCGGGTGGAAGGTCGCCATGGGGCTGCTCGCGTTCGAGCGCGGAGTTTCGACGCTCGGCCAGCAGATGGGCTTCAGGAACGAGCTCGACGAGATCGTCGCGGCGGCGAAAGCCAATGGCGCGGCGCGCGACCCGCTGATTCGCCAGCGCATCGCCAAAGCCGAGATCGGGCTCAGGCTGATGCGCTATGGGGCGATGCGGATGCTGTCGAACACTGACCACTCGCGCCCCGACGGCGCCGCGCTGACCTACAAGATCCAGTGGGCCAGCTGGCGCCGCGCGCTCGGCGAGCTGGCGATGGATGTGCTCGGCCAGACGGGCGAGGTCACCGACGGTCCCGCCTACGAATGGGGCATATTGCCCAACCTGTTCCTCTATTCGCGCGCTGACACGATCTATGGCGGCACCAACCAGATCCAGCGCAACCTGATCGCCGAACGCGCGCTCGGTCTGCCGCGCGAGCCGCGGGGAGACTTGTGATGGTTCCGATTTATCCTGAGCCGCGCAATTTGCTTGCGGGCAAGACCGTGGTGGTCACCGCCGCCGCCGGCACCGGGATCGGCTTCGCCGTCGCCAAGCGCGCCGCCGAGGAAGGCGCGGCGGTGCTGATCTCGGATTTTCACGAGCGCCGGCTGGGCGAGGCGGCAGAGCGGATCGCCGCGGAAACCGGCACGCGTCCCGCGACCTTCGTCTGCGATGTGACCCAGGAGGACCAGGTCCAGGGCTTGCGCGATGCCGCGCTGGCCGAGCTCGGCCAGGTCGATGTGCTGATCAATAATGCCGGGCTCGGCGGCGAGGTCGGCGTCGTCGACATGAGCGACGAGCAGTGGTTCCGCGTGCTCGACGTGACGCTCAACTCGGTGTTCCGGATGACCCGCGCGTTCCTCCCGGCGATGCAGGCGCGTGGGAGCGGGGCGATCGTCAACAACGCTTCGGTGCTTGGCTGGCGCGCGCAAAAGGGGCAAGCGCACTACGCCGCGGCCAAGGCGGGGGTGATGGCGTTTACCCGCTGCTCGGCGGTCGAGGCGGCGGAATTCGGGGTGCGGATCAACGCGGTCGCGCCGTCGATCGCGATGCACGCTTTCCTCGCCAAGGTGACCAGCGACGAGCTGCTCGACAAGCTTTCGGCGCAAGAGGCGTTCGGGCGTCCGGCCGAGGTCTGGGAAGTCGCCAACGTGATGATCTTCCTCGCCTCCGATCTCGCCAGCTACATGACCGGCGAGGTGGTTTCGGTGTCGAGCCAAAGGGCGTGACCAAGGTTTTTGACACGCCCAGCGGGCTGCTTGGCTCCGAAGGCACGCGTCTCGGCCCCAGCGACTGGCTGCTCATCGACCAGGCCCGCGTAAACGGCTTCGCCGAGGTCACCGGCGACCACCAATGGATCCACATCGACGTCGAGCGCGCGAAAGCCGGGCCGTTCGGCGGGACCATCGCCCACGGTTATCTGACGATGAGCCTGGTCAACTTGTTCCTGCCGCAGCTGATCGAGGTCCGCGGCTTCGTCCACGCGGTCAACTTCGGCGCCGACCGGCTGCGCTTCCTCGTGCCGGTCAAAGTCGGAAGCCGCATCCGCGGCGTGGGCGAGATCGTCTCGGCCGAGGAAGTGAAGGGCGCGATCCAGTCCGTCGTGCGCGTCACCGTCGAGATCGAACACGGCGAGAAACCCGCTTGCGTGGTCGACACCATCAGCCGCTATTTCCCGGAGACCTGAACCATGCCCACCCCCGAGCAGATGACCGCGGCGGTCCATGCCTATGTCGACGCCTTCGCCAAAGCCGATTCCGAGGCCGCGGTCGCGCTGTTCGCCGAGGACGCGAGCGTCGAGGACCCGGTCGGCACCCCGCCCAAGGTCGGCACTGACGCAATCCGCGAGTTCTACACCTATTCGATGGGAACGGGCGCGAAGCTGCACCTTCAGGGCCCGATCCGCGTCGGTGAAAATTATGCCGCGTTTGCGTTTCAGGTCCGGCTCAAGATGGGCGAGGCCGACGCCACGGTCGACGTGATCGACGTGTTCCGTTTCGAAGAGACGGGCAAGGTGCGCAAAATGGAAGCCTATTTCGGGCCGGCCAATTTCGGCGCCGCCTGACCGGGAACCGAGGAGAAGAACCATGCGTGAGGCAGCCATTGTCGCAACCGCCCGCACTGCTATCGGCAAGGCCTATCGCGGCGCCTTCAACGATACCGAGGCACCCGTCCTCGCTTCGCACGTCGTGAACGCGGTGCTCGATCGTTCGGGCGTCGATCCGGCGCGCGTCGATGACGTCTATCTCGGCGTCGGCAACCAGTGGGGCACGCAGGGCTACAATGTCGGGCGGCTCACCGTCCATGCTTCGTGCCTGCCCAACACGACGGCGGGCATCTCACTGGATCGCAAATGCTCGTCCGGCCTGAACGCCATCGCGCTCGCTGCGCGCGCGATCCGAAGCGACGAAATCGACGTTGCGGTGGCGGGTGGGGTCGAACTCATCTCGCTCACCATCGGACCGATGGCGCCCACTTTTCGCAACCGTTCCAAAGCGGTGATCGCGGCGGACCCCTATGCCTATATGGCGATGATCGAGACCGCCGAGGTTGTGGCGGAGCGCTACGGCATTTCGCGCGAGATGCAGGATGCCTTCGCAGCCCAGAGCCAGCAGCGCGCGGGCGAGGCGCAAGCGGCGGGAAAATACGATGACGAGATAGTACCCATCACCGTAGATAAATCGCTCAAGGACAAGGAAGGCAACGAAACCGGCCGCGAAACCCTGACACTCGCCGCCGATGAATGCATACGGGGGGACACCTCCGCCGAAGGGCTGTCGCTGCTGCGCCCGGTGTTCAAGGACGGCATGATCATCAAGGAGGGCAAGCACGTCACGGCGGGCAACGCGTCGCAGCTTTCAGACGGCGCATCGGCGCAGATCGTGATGGACCTCGAGACCGCGCAGAAGGAAGGGCTGCCAGTCCTCGGCATCTATCGCGGCTTCCAAGTGGCGGGGTGCGATCCCGACGAGATGGGCATTGGACCCGTATTTGCGATTCCCAAGCTGCTCGCGCGGGCGGGCCTCAAGATCGACGATATCGGACTTTGGGAGATCAACGAGGCGTTCGCCAGCCAGGCGGTCTATTGCCAGCAGAAGCTCGGCATCGATCCGGCAAGACTCAACGTCAATGGCGGCGGCATCGCGCTCGGCCATCCCTTCGGGATGACGGGGAGCAGGCTCGCTGGCCATGCGCTGATCGAAGGCAAACGGCGCGGCGTCAAATATGTCGTTGTCTCGATGTGCGTCGCGGGCGGCATGGGCGCGGCGGGATTGTTCGAAGTCGCCGGATGACGGACGCGCTGCCGCCGACTATTCCCCATGCCGCCGATGCGGCCGCGCGGCGTTTCGGCGCGGCAGAGGCGATGGTTCTCCCTGACCGGCGGGTGAGTTTCGCCGAACTCTGGACGGAGGCCCGTGCGGCGGCTTCGGCCTTTCTCGCGAGCGGGATCCGCAAGGGCGATCGTGTCGCGATCTGGGCGCCCAACAGCCTCGAATGGATCGTCGCCGCACTGGGCGCGCAGACCGCGGGCGCGGCGATCGTGCCGCTCAACACCCGGCTCAAGGGAGGCGAAGCGGCCGACCAACTGCGTCGCTCGCGCAGCCGGCTGCTGTTCACCGTGCGCGATTTCCTCGGCACCGACTACGCCGCGCTGCTCGGCGGCGAGGACTTGCCCGAACTCCAGGCGACTGTCGCTTTCGATCGCGATTGGGGCGAGTGGCTGACGCGCGGCAGAGGCCCGAGCGATCAGGCGGTCGATGCCGCGTTGGCCCGGCTGTCGGGCTCCGACCTCAGCGACATTATCTTCACCTCGGGCACCACCGGCGCGCCCAAGGGGGCGATGCACACGCACGACCGGGTGATCCCGGTGTTCGCTAACTGGGCGGATGTCACCGACTTGCGTGAGGGCGACCGCTACCTGATCGCCAACCCGTTCTTCCACACCTTCGGCTACAAGGCCGGGTGGGTCGCAGCGCTGCTCACCGGCGCCGCGATCGTGCCGATGGCATCGTTCGATGTCGCCGAGGCAATTCGGCTGATCGAGACCGAGCGGATCAGTTTCATCCCCGGCGCACCGACCATCTACCAGTCGCTGCTCGCCGAACGTGCGACCAACGCCTTCGACTCCTCGTCGCTGCGCGTGGCGGTGACCGGCGCGGCGACCGTCCCGCCGGTGCTGGTCCAGCGGATGCACGACGAGCTCGGGTTCGACGTGGTCGTGACCGGTTACGGCATGACCGAATGCGGCAACATCACGATGTGCCGCGCGATCGACCCGATCGCGCTGGTCGCGGCGAGCTGCGGCCGTGCGGTGCCGGAGCTCGAAGTGGCCATTATGGGCGATACCGGCGCGCTGCTCGCGCCGGGCGAAACCGGCGAGATCGTCGCGCGCGGGCGCGGGGTGATGCTCGGATATCTCGACGATCTCGCGGCCACCGCGGAAGCGATCGACCCCGCCGGGTGGCTCCACACCGGCGACATCGGCGTGCTCGATGACGCCGGCTACCTGCGCATCACCGACCGCATCAAAGACATGTTCATTTGCGGCGGGTTTAATGCCTATCCAGCCGAGATCGAAAAGCAGCTAGCCGCGCATCCGGCGGTGGCCGAGGTTGCGGTGATCGGCGTTCCCGACGAGCGCCTCGGCGAGGTCGGCAAAGCGTTCGTGGTACTTCGCCCCGGCACCTCCGCGAGCGAGGCCGAGCTGATCGCCTGGTCGCGCGCAATCATGGCCAACTACAAGGCGCCGCGCGGTTTCGCGCTGGTCGAAGCACTGCCGCGCAACGCCTCGGGCAAAGTGGTCAAGACCGAGCTCAGAACTTTGGGAGAGAACTGATGGGCCGTTTGCAGGACAGGGTCGCGATCATCACCGGCGGCGCGCACGGGATGGGCGCGGCGACCTGCCGACTGTTCGCGGCCGAGGGGGCGAAGGTCGTCGTCACCGACCTCGACGAGGCCGCGGGCGAGGCGCTGGCACAGGAAATCGGCGGCGCGTTCATGAAGCTCGACGTTTCCAGCGAAGCCGACTGGGAGCGCGTCGTCGCCGGCGCCTCGGCCAGGTTCGGACGGATCGATGTGCTGGTCAACAACGCCGGGATGCTGATCTTCACGACCATCGAGGACATGACCGGTGCGCAGATGGACAAATTGCTGGGGGTCAACCTCAAGGGTCCGATCTTCGGGATGAAGCATTGCGGCAAGGTGATGAAACGCCAGGGCAAGGGCGCGATCGTCAACATCTCGTCGGTCGACGGCATCCGCACCGCCAATGCGCTGGGCCTCTACAGCGCGTCAAAATGGGGCCTTCGCGGGGTGACCAAGACCGCCGCGCTCGAATACGGCCACCACGGCGTGCGGGTCAACTCGGTCCACCCCGGCGGGGTCGATACCGCGATGGGCAACCCGCGCGCGGCCAAGGGCGACGACCTCAATGCGGATTACAGCCGGGTGCCGATGCAACGGATCGGCCAGCCCGAGGAAATCGCCGCCGCCAGCTTGTTTCTCGCCTCCGACGAGGCGAGCTATGTCAACGGCGCCGAGCTGTTGGTCGATGGCGGCTGGAACGCGGGGATTTACTACCCTGGAACCCCGGGCGCGCCCGCCGGCTGAGCGCGCGCGCGCAGCGCCTTGACCGCGAACCACACCGCCAGCCCCGCCGCGCCGGCGGCGAGGGTCAGAAATACCGCGGGTGCGCCTTGCGCGAGGCGGATCGGATCGAGCGCGAACTGGATCAGGAACGGTCCGCCGAACACCGCGCCCTTGACCAGCCCGACCATCCGCCCGCGGTTATCGGTGGTCGACAGGTTGATCGCGTAAATCATCAGGCTCGGGATCAGCAGGCCCAGCCCCATGCCCTCGAGCCCGAGTCCGGCCGAGATCAGCACCGGGGTCGGGCCAAGCGCCATCAGCGCGAGGCCGGCGCAGCTCAGCACCGCCGCCGCGACGAACGCGATGTCGAGGCTTATGAACCGGCGGATCCAGCCGTAGGCGAAGCTGACGACCATCACCGTCGCCGCGCCCGACAAGCTATGGATCGCGCGTTCGGTGCTGGTTGTGAGACCGGCCTCGACGAAGCGGTGCGGCAGGTAGGCGGCGGTGCCGGTGGCGATCCCGCCCGCGAGCAGTCCGAACACCACCAGGCCGGGGACGATGCCGAGCGGGATCGTGCCGTGGACTTGCGCTTCGCGCCCGCGGCGCAAGCCGGCGATGCCGGTGAGCGCGCAGGCCGCGGCGAAGAAGCCGATCGCGTAAATGATGAACGAATCGCGCCAGCCGTTGTCGGCGATCGCGCTGGCGACGATCGACAGCGTCATCCCGGCGAACGCGCCCAGCGCGGTGACCAGCCCCGACCACAAGTTGCGCCCCGCCTCGTCCCAACTGTCGCCGATCACCGCGAAGGCGGCCGCGCCCATTGCTCCCGAGGCGATTCCCGCGCCGAACCGACCGAGCACGACGTGCTCGAGCGCCCCGGCGAACATCACTCCACACCCCGCAAGGCCGAACAGCACGCCCGCGCTGACCATCACCGCGCGCCGCCCGATACGGTCGGCGAGCCAACCCCCAAGCAGCGAGCCGAGGAGGATGCCGAGGCCGAACACGGTCAGCGCCATCGTCACCGTCACCGCGCCCCCGGCCTTGCCAAATTCATCCTCGATCTGCGGCAGGATCGGCGACAGCGTGCCGTTGCCGACCCCGCTCATCGCCCCTGTGAGGATCAGCGCGGCCTTGCCCACCCAGCCCGGCGGACGCGCGATGGCGGGCGAATCAGCCGGCAACCGCGCCTCCATCGATAACCATCGGATGTCCGGTTACAAAACTCGCCTGGTCCGAACACAGCCACACCACGGCGTTCGCGATTTCTTCGGGCCGTCCCATCCGCCCCATCGGGGTCATGTTTTCCATGATCGCCTTGATTTCGGGCCGGGCGGCGACCGCGGCGGTCATCGCCGTCTCGATCACTCCCGGGCAGACCGCGTTGACGCGGATGTTGTCGCGCGCGTGCTTGAGCGCGGCCATCCGGGTCAACCCGATCACCCCGTGCTTGCTCGCGACGTAGGCCGGCTGCGAGGGATTGCCGGTGAGCCCGTTGATCGACGAAGTGTTGACGATCGCCCCGCCGCCACCCGCCAGCATCGCCGGGATTTGCTCGCGCATGCACAGCATCACGCCCGTAAGGTTGATCCCGATCGCCCAGGCCCACACCTCGTCGTCCCACTCGCTGCGGGTCATCGAATTCACCCCGGCGTTGTTGTGCGCGTAGTCGAGCCGGCCGTAGGCTTCGACCGTGCGCGCGACCAGCGCCTTGACATCGTCGGCCTTGCTCACGTCGCAGCGCTGGAACAGCGCGGTGCCGCCGCCGGCCTCGATCAGCGCGACGGTTTCCGCGCCGCCCGTCTCGTTGACGTCGGACACCACCACCCGCGCTTCGGACTTTGCGAAGGCCAGCGCGGTGGCGCGGCCGATGCCGCTGCCCGCGCCCGTCACCAGCGCGACCTTGCCGGCCATGGCGTAATTCATGCGTGACTCTCCCATTCGTCGATTTGCGTAATCTATGGCATAGACTTTGACGCATTGCACGGGTAAAACCACTCCTACAGGAAGGGATGCGCATCGCAATGGGCTATACGCTGGAGCAATTGTCCGACCTCGAGGAGATCCGCCAGTTGAAGGCGCGCTATTTCCGCTGCATCGACACCGGCAACGAGGCCGAACTGGCGACGTTGTTCACCGACGACGTGACGATCGACCTCAAGGGCGGCGGCTACCGCCTCCAAGTTTCGGGCCGCGACGAGATGGTCGAGTTCATCGGCTCGAGCTTCAATTCGGACGTGGTCGCGATGCATCACGGGCATACCCCCGAGATCGCGTTCAGTTCGCCCGACGAGGCCAGGGGCACCTGGTACTTGCAGGACCGCTTCATCGATCCGGTCAGGAACACCGACACGGTCGGCAGCTCGCTGTATTACGACACCTACCGCCGCACCCCCGACGGGTGGAAGATCGCGGCGAGCGAGTACGAGCGAGTCTACGAGGCGGTTACGCCGATCGATCCGGCGATGTCGATCACCGCGCATCTGCTCGCGCGCACGGGCCGCCCGCCCGAGCGGCGCGCCGATACGTCGCGCTGGCTAACCTGGCATGAGGACGCGACCAATGACTGAACGCAAGTCTGACGCCTGGCGCGCGTTCTGCGCCGATCTTGCCGGGGCTGGCGCGGTGCTCGACCGTGGTCCGGCGACGCCGCTCGATCAGGCCGAGGGCCTGCGCTATCTCAGCCGCCTGACGCGCACCGCGCTCAACATGCTGGTCGATTCGAGCGATCCCGATTTTCCGCGCATCTTCATGCTGTGCGACGACAAGCTCAAGATCGGCGCGGACAATCCCGACAACATCTACCAGCAGTTCTGCGTCCGCGGGAATCGCCGCTATCGGCTCAGCGGCGCGCGCGGGACGGTGCCGTATCTCAGCGTCGGGACCAAGGCCAACCGCTATGCGATCGACGGGACGATGGCCTCGACCGGCGAGATCGAGTTCGACGATGTGAAGCTGGAGCCGGATGGCAGCTTCGAAGTGATCGTCTCGAAGCAACGCGAAGGGACCAACTGGCTGCCGATGGCCGACGACACCACGCTGGTGATCATCCGCCAGACCTTCGAGGACAAGGCGGGGCAAGTCCCCGCGACGTTCCACGTCGAATGCATCGACGGGCCGGCGCATCCCGCGCTAGTCACTCCCGACGAGATCGTTGCGCAGCTCGCCCAGACTTGCGCCTGGGTCAAGGGCACCGCGCAAACCTTCGCCGGCTGGACCGAGATGTTCGCGTGCCGGCCCAACCGCATCTTCGAGCACGACCAATCGTTCTTCCAGCGTGCCGGCGGCGACCCCAAGATCTGGTACGGCCACGCCTACTACGACCTCGCCCCGGGCGAGATGTGGGAAGTGACCCTCAACCCGCCGCCGGGGACACGGATGTGGAACTTCCAGCTCGACAACTGGTGGATGGAATCGCTTGACCACGTCCACCACCGGATCTGGGTCAACAACACCCAGGTGACGCCCGAGCCCGATGGCAGCGTGCGGCTGATTTGCGCCGACACGGATCCTGGATATGGAAACTGGCTCGACCTCGCCGGCCACCGCAGCGGCACCGCGCTGTTCCGTTGGATCGAGGCTCCGAGCCATCCGGTCCCGCAATGCCGGGTGATCCGGGCTTGACCGACATCCTGTTCACCCCGGTCGCGCTCGGCGCGATTTCGCTCGCCAATCGCATCGTCATGTCGCCGATGACGCGTGACCGCGCCGGGCCGGGCGACGTGCCGACCCCGGCGATGGTCGAGTACTACCGCCAGCGCGCCGGTGCCGGGCTGATCGTCACCGAGGGGACGCAGCCCAACCCGGCGGGCAAGGGGTACTGGCGCACTCCCGGCATCCATTCGGACGCGCAAGTCGAAGGCTGGGCGAGAGTCGCCGAGGCGGTCCACGCCGAGGGCGGAAAAATCGTCGTCCAGCTGATGCATTGCGGCCGAGTCGTCGTTTCCGCCAATCGCGGGTTCGAAGCCGAAGTGCTCGCCCCTTCCGCGCTGCCGTGTCCGGACAACGTACCCGGCCCCGATGGCGTCCCCGCGGCTTGCGCCACGCCGCGCGCGATGACCGCCGACGACATCGCCGCGACCGTCGCCGATTACGCCCAAGCCGCGCGCAACGCCCGCGTCGCCGGGCTTGACGGGGTCGAGCTGCATTGTGCCAGTGGCTACCTGATCAACCAGTTCCTCAACTCCGCGAGCAACGCCCGCGAGGACGAATACGGCGGCAGTGCCGAGAATCGCGCGCGGTATCCGGCGATGGTCCTCGCGGCGATGGCCGAGGCGATCGGCGGCGACCGGGTGGGATTTCGGTTTTCGCCGGGCAACCCCTACAACGGGATGGACGTGAGTGACCCGGCGGCGACGTTCGTGCCGGTCCTTCGCGCGGTCGAAGGCTTGGGCCTCGCCTACGCGCACGTCCTCGACATGCAGCTCGCCGATCTCGACACGCTGGCGATGGTCCGCGGCGCATGGTCGGGGCCGATCGTGGTCAACAACATGCTCGACGCCGCCAAGGGCGCCGCGCTGGTCGAAGCGGGACGCGCCGAGGCGGTGTCGTTCGCCCGCGCATTCATCGCCAACCCCGATCTCGTGGCCCGCATCCGCGCCGGCGCGCCGCTGGCCAAGCCGAACTACACGCTGCTCTATACCGGCGAGGAAAAGGGCTACACCGACTATCCGGCCTGGGCGGGATGAACGAGCGCTGGGCCGCGAACCTTGCCGAGCTCGAAGGGCGCACCGCTGCCTCTCGCGCGATGGGCGGGGCCGAACGGCTGGAGCGCCAGCGAGCGGCGGGCAAGCTCAACGCGCGCGAGCGCGCCGCCGCGTTGTTCGATCGCGGAATTTATCACGAGATCGGCGCGCTGGCGGGCGAAAGCGGCGCTGCCGCCGACGGGCTGATCGCCGCCTATGGCCCGATCGACGGCCGCCCGGTCCTCGCGGGAATCGAGGACGTGACCGTGCTCGGCGGCTCGATCGGCGACGCCGGCGCGGACAAGCGTTATCGGCTGACGCAGCTGGCGAAGCAGGAGCGCGTGCCGCTGGTGTTCATGCTCGAGGGCGCGGGGCACCGGCTGACCAACACCCACGCCGGGCGGCGGCCCAACGACTTGCAGGGCCTCGCCGAGCTCTCCGGCCTGGTGCCGATGGTTTGCCTGGTGCTGGGAGCCTCGGCCGGGCACGGCGCGCTGACCGCGCCGCTATCGGACTTCGTGGCGATGACCGAGAAGGCCTCGCTGTTCGTCGCCGGCCCGCCGATCGTCAAGGCGGCGATCGGCGAGGTTGTGACCAAGGACGCGCTCGGCGGACCGCAAGTCCACGCCGCCTCGGGGGTCGCGCACAATGTCGTCGCGGACGACGCGGCGGCAATCGCGTTGGCGCGGCGCTACCTCTCGTATTTCCCCGCCAACGCCTGGACCGCGCCGCCGACCGGGCCGAGCGACGACCGCGCAGGCCGGCTCGACAATATCCTCGACCTGATCGATCCCGATCCGCGCCGCCCGTTCGACATGCGCGTGCTGCTTGCCGAGCTCGCCGATCGCGACAGCCTGCTTGAAGTCCAGCCCGCCTACGGCGCTTCGCTGGTCACCGCGCTGGCGCGGCTCGGCGGGCGCGCGGTGGGAATCGTCGCCAACAACCCGGCGGTCGGCGCGGGCGCGATCGACGCAGGCGCGGCGCAAAAGGCGGCGCGGTTCATGGAAGTGGCCGACGCGTTTCACCTGCCGCTGGTGTTCCTGACCGACAACCCCGGCGTGCTGCCCGGGACGGCCGCCGAGAAAGCCGGGGCGCTGCGCCACGCCGCGCGGATGTTCGCGGTCCAGCACCGGCTGCGCGTGCCCAAGCTGCATGTGACGCTGCGCAAGGCGTTCGGCTTCGGCAGCTCGCTGATGGCGATGAACCCGTTCGACAACCAGACGATAAGCCTCGCCTTCCCCGCGGTGAGCCTGGGCGCGATGCCGGCGGGGGCGGGGGCCGTCGCGGCGAAGCTGAACGACGAGCAGCGCGCGCGCGCCGAGGCTGAGCAGGCCGGCGGGGCCTACGCCATCGCCGCCAAGCTCGGGTTCGACGAAGTGATCGACCCGCGCGAATTGCGCAACGCGCTGCTCGGCGGGCTCAAGCTGGCCAGCGTTCGGGGCGGGGCGCTTGGGCCGAGGGCGGGCGGGATTTTGCCTTAGGCTGGATCGAAATTCCTAATCCCGCTCATCCTGAGCCTGTCGAAGCCCGCGCGAGGCCAGCCCGGCGCGCGGGCTTCGACAAGCTCAGCCTGAGCAGGTGTTGGGAATGGGGACGCAGCGTTACGCCGCGCGCGCCTTGACCATATCCAGCGCGACATCGACGATCATGTCCTCCTGCCCGCCGACCATCTTGCGCCGGCCGAGCTCGACCAGGATCGCGCGAGTATCCAGCCCGTAATCCGCCGCCGCCTTCTCGGCGTGGCGGAGGAAGCTCGAATAGACGCCGGCATAGCCGAGGCTGAGCGTCTCGCGGTCGACACGGACCGGGCGGTCCTGCAAGGGACGGACGAGGTCTTCGGCCGCGTCCATCAGCGCCATCACGTCGCAGCCGTGGTTCCAGCCCTTGCGGTCGGCGGCGGCGGCGAACACTTCGAGCGGAGCGTTGCCCGCGCCCGCGCCCATCCCGGCAAGGCTGGCGTCGATCCGCACCGCGCCGCACTGAGCGGCGACGATCGAGTTGGCGACGCCCAACGACAAGTTGTGGTGCGCGTGCATCCCGCGCTCGGTATCGGGGCGGAGCACCCGGTCGTAGGCCTCGAACCGCGCGCGCACTCCGTCCATGTCGAGCGCGCCGCCGCTGTCGGTAACGTAAACGCAGTGCGCGCCGTAGCTTTCCATTAGCACCGCCTGCTTCGCCAGTGCCTCCGCCTCGATCATATGGCTCATCATCAAGAAACCGGCGACGTCCATTCCGAGGTCGCGGGCGATGCCGATGTGCTGCTTCGACACGTCGGCCTCGGTGCAGTGCGTCGCGACGCGCACCGAGCGCACGCCGAGATCGTAAGCGCGGCGCAGCTCGTCGACCGTTCCCACCCCGGGGAGGATCAGGGTGGTAAGTATCGCGTGTTCGAGCACTTCGGCGACGGCCTCGAGCCATTCCCAATCGGTATGCGCGCCGAAGCCGTAGTTGAAGCTCGCGCCCGATAGCCCATCGCCGTGCGCGACCACGATCGCATCGACCCCGGCGCGGTCGAGCGCTCGGGCGATCGCGCGGACCTGGTCGAGCCCGTACATGTGGCGGATCGCATGCATCCCGTCGCGCAAGGTGACGTCCTGGATATAGAGCTTGGTGCCGCTCTCGGGATCGTAGGCGGGCATCACACGGTCTCCTTGCTGGTCGCCATGCGCCGTTCGGCGAGAAGCTCGCCGGTGGCTTTGGCGGCGGCGGTCATGATGTCGAGGTTGCCCGAATAGCTTGGCAAATAGTCGCCGGCGCCCTCGACTTCGAGGTAGATCGAGGTCTTGATCCCGGCGAACTCGCCGAGCCCGGGAATCTTGAGAGGGTTGTTGTCGCCGAAGCGCTCGAACTGGACTTCCTGCTTGAGCCGGTAGCCGGGGACGTAGCCCTGGACCTTCCGGACCATCGCTTCGACCGACGCGCGGATCGCCGCCTCGTCGGCGCCTTCGGACAGCGTGAACACGGTATCGCGCATGATCATCGGCGGCTCGGCGGGGTTGAGGATGATGATCGCCTTGCCTTTGGCCGCCCCGCCGACCGCCTCGATCGCGCGCGCGGTGGTGCGGGTGAACTCGTCGATGTTGGCGCGCGTCCCCGGCCCGGCCGAGCGCGACGAGACCGAGGCAACGATCTCGGCATAGTGCACGGTGGCGACCTGACTGACCGCGGCGACCATCGGGATCGTCGCTTGCCCGCCGCAGGTCACCATGTTGACGTTGGGCGCGGACAAGTGCGCCTCGATGTTGACCGGGGGAATGGTGAACGGCCCGATCGCCGCGGGGGTCAGGTCGACCACCTGAATGCCATCGGCGCGCAGCACGGCGTCGTGCGCGTGGTGCGCGTAGGCCGAGGTCGCATCGAAGGCGATCCCGATCTCGGGGTAGCAGGCCATGCGCTTGAGCCCCTCGATCCCCTCGTGCGTGGTAGCGATGCCGTGCGCGCGCGCCATTGCCAGGCCCTCGGAGGCCGGATCGATCCCGACCACGACCGCCAGCTCCATGTTTTGGGGATATTTGATCATCTTCATCATCAAGTCGGTGCCGATGTTGCCCGAACCGATGATCGCTGCCTTGACGCGCGCCATGGCGCTCTCCTTTGGGTTGCTTGGCGGGCGATATAGCGCAAAGCGGCGCGCGGCTGGAGTCACGTCGTTGCAAGAGTTCCCGCAATGTGGGAAGTTGTGCAGATGACGACTCCCGTGGTCCGCTCGCTCGACAAGGCGCTGTCGCTGTTGTCCGCGCTGGGCGCAGGCGCGCACTCGCTGCCCGAGCTGGCGCGCGTCACCGGTTACCCGCTCGCCACCGTGCATCGTCTCGTCGCCACATTGGAGCAGCGCGGGTTCGTCGTGCGCGCCGGGCGCGGAGTGCTTCTAGCCGGCCCGGCACTGCTCGGACTCGCGCGGCGGTTCGACGGCCACGCCCATGTCGCGTCGCTCGCCCGCCCGGTGGTCGCCGCGTTGGCGCGCCGCGCTGGCGCGCTGGCGCAGCTGGGCGTTCTCGAGGGCGACATGGTGACCTACCTGGTAAAAGAAGGCCGCGCGCGCGATGCGCTGTTCAGCCGCGAGGGGATGCAGCTCGAGGCGTACTGCTCGGCGCTGGGCAAAGTGCTGCTGGCCGCCCAGCCGCAAGCGGAGCGCGCGCGCTATCTCGCGGGCGGGCCGTTCGTGGCGCTGACCGACCGGACGATCGTCGATCCCGCGCTGCTCGCCGCCGAGTTCGAACGCGCCGCCGCGCGTGGCTTCGCCACCGACGAGGGCGAGATCGACTCCGGTCTAGCGTGCCTCGCGGTGCCGGTGCGCGGCGCGGGCGGAAGGGTTGTCGCGGCGCTGTCGCTGTCGTCGCGGGGGCGAATTCGGCGCACTCAGGAGGCGCGGATGCTGCTGCTGGGCGATGCGGCCGAAGCGTTGTCGGCGCGATTCGCCACGCTCGACTTGCATGAGACCGCGCAACTGGCACAATAGCATGTATGGGCAATAAGGCGATCGAGGCGGAGGCACCCCGGCGCGGCCCGCGCCCGGGTGCGCGCTCGCCGCTTCAGCAGGCGCAGCGCGCCGCATCGCGCCGGGCGATCGTCGCGGCGTTGCGCGGGCTTATCGGCGACAAGCCCTACGACGTCATAGCGATCGACGACATCCTCGCCGCCGCGAGCGTCAGCCGCGCGACGTTCTACCGCCACTTCAAGGCCAAGCGCGACGTCGCGTTGGCGCTTTACGAAGCGGTGATGGCGGGCTCGCTCGACCACTTCCGCGCGTTGGGCGCGCTGCGGCCCGGTGACCACGCCGCCGCGGTGAAATGGGTCGAGGGGCTGGTCGCGATCTATCGCGGCAACGGCGCGGCCTCGGCGCTGATCCTCCAGCTCGGCGCGAGCGACCCGGTGATCCACCGCCGCTTGCGCGCCGACCGCCAGTGGCTGATCGCCGAGCTGGCGGCGTTGGCGCCCGGGTTTGCAGCGACTCGAGGCGATAGCGAGGCGGCGCAACGCGCGCGGGTGCGAGCGGACTTGTGGCTGGTCATGCTCGACCGCGTCTGCGTTGAGATCGCGGTGCACGAGCCGCTGCCGTTGGCGGGGCATTATATCGAGCGGGTGGCGGAGGAGTTGGGCGGGTTGCCGCGACCGATAGAAAGGCCCCGCTGATCCTGAGCCTGTCGAAGGACGGGCGATTCCATCGCGTTCGGCGTCGCGCCAAGAGCGCCCGGCCGGGCGGTCGCGCGCATCCTCCGACAGGTTCAGGATGAGCGGATGTGGGGAGAGCGCGAAGGATTGCGCAAGAGAACCTCGCACTCTATTGACAAGACAATCTGTATCATCGAATTTCCTTGCAAGGAGAGACGCCATGCCCTGGAACGACGTGCGATTCGATTTCACCGGGACGCGAGTGCTCGTCACCGGTGGAACCAGCGGGATCGGCGCGAGCATCGCCGCCGAGTTTGCCCAGGCCGGCGCCGAAGTCGCGGTGACCGGAACGCGCGGCGCGGCAAGCGACTACGATGAAGACCTGTCGCGCTATCGCTACCTCCAGCTCGACCTCGAGGACAACGCCAGCATCGACGCGGTCGCCGACGCGCTCCCCGCGCTCGACATCCTGGTCAACAACGCCGGCCTCTCGTTCTACTCGCTCGGGCTTGACGAGCGCGATCCCGACGTGTTCGCGCGCGCGATGCAGATCCACCTGGTCAGCGCATTCCGGCTGACCTCGCGGCTCGCCGCCAAGCTGGGCAAAAGCACCAGGCCGGGCGGCGGCGCGGTGGTCGGGATCGGCTCGGTGACCAGCTTCATGGGGATCGCGGTGACGCTCGGCTACGGCGCGGGCAAAACCGGGCTGCTGGGGATGACTCGCGGCCTCGCGGTCGACCTGGGTCCGAAAAACGTCCGCCTAAACGTCGTCGCCGCGGGGCTGACGCGCAGCCGGATGACCGCCGCGGCATTCGAGAACCCGGCATGGTCCGAGCCGACCACCGCCCGCACGCCCTTGCGGCGAATGGGCGAGGCCGAGGACGTAGCCGGGCCGGTGCTGTTTCTCGCAAGCTCGGCGGCGAGCTGGATCACCGGCACGACCGTCATGGTCGACGGCGGTTACACGATAGCCGGCTGATAGGCGCGGGCTAGAGCGATGCGTAAGCAATTTGAACCAACTCACCCACTTCCGTTCGTGCTGAGCTTGTCGAAGCACCGCCCTGTTCTTCGAGTGGAGCGTCAAGGTCCAAGTAGAAGAACGGCCCTTCGACAGGCTCAAGAGGAACGGGTGTTGGCACAAATCAGGGGGCTATCGCTCCAATGACAGCAACCATCCGCATCGCCGACCTCGCGGCCCCCGAGCGCACGGCTATGCAGCTCGCGGCGATCGCTTCGGCGCCCCCGGTCGATCTCAGCGTCGCGGCGGTGCTCGCCGCCGCGCGCGCGGCCACCGGGCTCGACGATTTCGGGTCGCTCGACTTCCTCCCCCGCCTCGACATCTGGCTGCGCTGCTTCGCCGAGGACGCCGGCTTGAACGCGCTCGGCCGCGCCAACGGTTTTGCCGATTGCGTCCGCCAGGCGGCGACGCGGCTGCGCTTCGAGGACGCGTGGAAGCGCCACCCCGAGATCGCCGCGACCGCGATCGATCGCCCGATCATGATCGCCGGGCTGCCGCGCTCGGGCACCACCCACCTCGTCAACCTCCTCGCCGCCGACGACCGGCTGCGTTCGATGCCGTTGTGGGAATCGATGGAGCCGATCGCGGAGATCGAGCCGCTTCCGCCGCGCGACAGCGAACCGCGCCGCTTGCGCTGCAAGCAAATGTGGGGGGGGTTCGAGGCGGTGCTGCCGCTGATGCCGGCGATGCACGAGATGGACCCCGATTCGGTCCACGAGGACGTTGAGCTGCTCGGCCCCGACTTTTCGGGCTACGTCCCCGAATGGGTATGCCGCGCGCACCGCTTGCGCGACTACTTGTCCGCGCACGACCAGACCGGGCACTACCGCTACGCACGGCGCATCCTCCAGTACCTGAGCTGGTCGCGCGGGCCCAACCGCTGGGTCTTGAAGTCGCCGCCGCACATGGAGAACCTCGCCGCGCTGAACCGCGTGTTCCCCGACGCGGCGGTAGTGGTGACCCACCGCGACCCGCTCGCGGTGCTCCAGTCGGCGCTGACGATGATCGCCTACGGCGACCGTTTGCGGCGCGACCGGATCGACCTTCCCGAGCTCGCCGATTACTGGATCGCGCGAATCGAGCGGCTGCTCCAGCGCTGCGTCGCCGAGCGCGCGGTCTTGCCCAAGGCGCTCGACGTGCGCTTCGACGAATACATGGCCGACCAGTTGGGGACGATTCAGCGCGTCTACGCGCTCGCCGATCTCGAGCTGACCCCGCAAGCGCGCGCGCGGATCGAAGCCTATCTCGCCGCCAATCCGAGGGGCAAGCACGGCCAGGTTGCCTACGACATCGCGGGCGATTTCGGGATCGACGTGCCGGCGTTGCGCGAGCGCTTCGCGTTCTACACCGACCGCTTCGATGTACGGCCCGAAGTGGGAGTAACCTCATGACCGATGCGGCCAGCGACCGCCTGCTCGGCGGGCAGGCGTGGGACGAATTCTGCGACCAGCTCAAGTCCGCCGGGCGGATCGTCGAGCGTTTCGGCGACGCCGAAATCGACAAGCTCGACCGCGCCGAATGGTACCGCTTCCTCGCGCGGCTCACCCGCAACGGGCTCGAGCGCTTCGCCGAAAACTGCGAGCCCGAGCGGCCGCGGCTGCGCGACACGCCGTGGCGCCAGTCGATCAACTTCCAGTCGCCCGACCAGGATCACTTGCTCGCCGAGTTCGTCGACGGCAGCCACGACTATGTGATCCGCGGCAATCGCGGCGGCTTGCCGTATTTCGTGATCGCCGCGTGGCGCGCACCGCAGCCTACGAATCCGGGGACGCGCGACCGGGCGGGCGAGGGGGTCGCTGGGCTGACCGAGTTCGACCCGACCGCGCTCCAGACCACCGGCGCGATCACCTCGAAGCAGGTCACGTTCCACGGCGAGGGCAATTTCGAGATTGTCGTAAGCCAGAAAGACCCGGGCGACGGGCGCGACTGGCTGCCGATCACCGCCGATTGCGTCGGACTGCTGGTGCGCACGCTCTATCACGACCGCGCCAGCACCGCGCCGCCGAGCTTCACCATCGAGCGCGCCGATCATCCGTCCCCGCGCCCAGTCGAGCCCGGCGAAATGAGCGACGCGTTGGCCAAGGCCGGACAGGTCGTGCTCGGCTACGGCGAACTGGTCCGCCGCTGGTGGCAGGACAACCTCGCGCAGCGCCCCAACGAGATCCGCTTCGACCGCGCGGTCTATCTGTCGAACGGCGGCGTCCCCGATCGCCATCACGGCTTCGGCACCTGGGAATGTGGCGCGGACGAGGCGCTGGTGATCGAGTTCACCCCGGCGGAATGCGACTACTGGATCTTCCAGCTGTGCTCGATCTGGCAGGAGAACCTCGACAACTACGAGGACGGCGGCGGCCACGTGACTAAGTACAAGTGCCGCACCCGCCCCGACGGCTCGGTGCGGACCGTGATCGCCGGGCGCGATCCGGGGCTCGACCGGGCCAACTGGATTTCGCCGTTCGGCCACCGCCACGGGGGGATGAGCTTGCGGCTGATCGGGCTCGCGGCGGGCGAGGAACCGCCGCAAGTGACGCTGCGCCGGGTGCCGCTCGATGCGCTCGCGCGCGATGGCCAGGCGGCGCTAGACTCAGTAGTGCCGATCGTCAGTGGGGAAGTCGCCTGATGCCATTGAGTCCGAGAGAGCGCGTGCTTTATGCCGGCACTTGCCAGGGAACACCGCCGCTCGAGCGCTTTCCCGCCGCGAAAGCCGCGGGCTTCACCACCGTCACGCTGTTCACCTCGGATTTGGTCGTGGCGCGCGAGGCCGGACTTTCGAACGCCGATCTCAAGGCGGCGATCGCCGAGGCCGGGCTTCTCCTCGGCGACATCGAGATCGTCGGCAAGTGGCTCCCCGGCCAGCAGCCGGGCACCCCGCTGCTCCCGCCGGCGATGGCCGAGGCGATGATGGCGGGTACGCCCGAGAAAATCTGCAAGGCGGCGGGCGAGCTCGGCGCGCGCGCAGTCACGGTCGCCGACTTGTTCGGGCTGCCGTTCGACGGACCCGAAGTCGCGCGCCATTTCGCGCGGGTCTGCGATGTCGCGGCCGATCACGGGCTCGCGGTAACGCTCGAATTCGTGCCGACCGGGTGCGTGCAGACCGTTGCGCAAGCGCGCGAGGTGCTCGAGCGTGCCGACCGCGCCAACGCCGGGATGCTGATCGATAGCTATCACTTCTTCCGCGCCGGCTCGCACCTCGAGGACATGGCGCGGGTGCCGGCCGAGCTGATCGCGGCGTGGCAGATGAACGACGCCGGCGCCACGCCCGCGACCGACGACCAGTTCGCCGACATGATGATCCGATCGATGCCGGGAGACGGCGAGTTCGACCTCGCCGGGCTGATGCAGGCGATTGCCGCCACCGGAACCACCGCGCCGGGCGGGATCGAAGTGTTCTCGGTCGAACTGGTACGGCTGCCGTTCGCGGAGCTGGCGCGGCGCAGCGCGCAAGGGCTCGACTATTGCCTGGAACTCGCCCGATGATCGGCGCCGCGATCGTCGGTACCGGCTTCGGGCTGTTCACCCACAGCCGCGCGCTGCGCGAGGCGGGGTTCGAGGTTCGCGCGATTGTCGGGCGCGACGCCAAGCGAACGGCGGAGCGCGCCGCGCCGCTCGGCATCCCGCGCGCCAGCGACAGTCTCGCCGAAGTGCTCGAGGACCCGGCGATCCGCCTGGTCACCGTCGCCACCCCGCCGCACGCGCACTTTGCCCCGGTGATGGAGGCAATCGCCGCTGGCCGCCACGTGGTCTGCGAAAAGCCGTTCGCGCGCGACGCCGCCGAGGCGCGGGCGATGCGCGACGCGGGGCACGCCGCCGGGGTCCACCACATGCTCGGCGCCGAGTTTCGTTTCGATTCGGCGCAGGCGCTGCTGCGCCGCGTGATCCGCTCGGGCGCGATCGGCGAGCCGCGCCATTTCTTGCGCATCTATCACCAGCACGGCAACGCCGATCCGAACCAAAAGCTCGCCGACTGGTGGGAGGACGCC
Source organism: Novosphingobium sp. (assembly GCA_030697365.1). Classification (GTDB taxonomy): domain Bacteria; phylum Pseudomonadota; class Alphaproteobacteria; order Sphingomonadales; family Sphingomonadaceae; genus Novosphingobium. Next base: position 42,268 of record JAUYQH010000109.1, read on the forward strand.
GAACTGGGCGGCGGCTTCCTCGGCGCGTTCGGCAGCCACATGTTCGACCAGATCGACCATCTGTTCGGACCGATCGGCCGCGTCAGCGCCCAGCTTCAGACACTCGCCCCCGGCCGCCCGCAGCGCACCGCCGACGATTGCTACTCGGTCCAGTTCGAAGCGGGCGAGGGGGTTCAAGGAACGATCCTCGCCGCACAAGTCGCGCCGGGCCCATTGGTCATGGCGACCAAGGTCGCCGGTACTGCCGGCGGTGCCTGGATCCAGAGCGGCGCGGCCTATGGCGCTCCCGAAGAAGTGTGGCTTGCCGACGCGCAGGGCTCGCGCCGCATCGAGATGCCGCCCGAGTTGGTCAACCCGCCACCGATTCCATTCCCGTACACGGAACTGATCCAGACCGAGCAGGACCGCTGGCATACGATGGGTTTCGACGTCGCCCCCTACGCGCGGCTGTTCGTCGAGATGCGCGCGCGAATCGAAGGGTGCGAGCCGGCGATTCCTGAGCGCGCCGCGACCTTCGACGACGCGGTGCGTGGCCAGGAGGTGCTCGATGCGGCGCGGCAGTCGGCGCGCGAGGCGCGCTGGATTGAGCTTTAACGCGAAAGATGGGCTCGGGAATTTCGCAAATGATGCTTTATGGCAACGCTGAACGCCAAACTGCGTAATCTTGCTTGACATTCTGGCCGAAAATGGCGAATCCCCCGTAGCGATAGCCGCCGCATCGAGCGGCGCGACTTTACGGGAGTGAGACTTATGACCTTCAGCCGAGCCATGTCCGCAGCTTTACTGCGCAGCGCAGGCCTCGCCGCAATCCTCGCGCCGACCTTCGCCTACGCGCAGGAAACCGCGCCACCGGCTGAAGAAGAGCTGGGCGGGCTCAGCGAAATCGTCGTCACCGCCGAGAAGCGCGGCCAGAACCTGCAGGAAGTGCCGATCGCGATTTCGGCGGTCCAGTCCGAAGAACTCGAGCTGCGCGGGTTGACCGAGGCCAAGGACCTGTCGGCGATCGCCCCCAACGTCACGGTCAGCGGCGCGACCACCAACGCCACCGCCTCGGTCATCTCGATCCGCGGCATTCCCACCCCGGCCGATGAGACGCAAGGCTTCGACAGCCCGATTGGACTCTACGTCGACGGCGTCTACCTGGCGCGGTCCTCAGCCTCGTCGTTCGAGGTCGCCGACATCGAACGGGTCGAAGTGCTGCGCGGGCCGCAGGGCACGCTGTTCGGCCGCAACACCACCGGCGGCGCGATCAACTTCATCACCAAGCTGCCCGACGACGAGGCGGGCGCGAAGCTGCGCGCGGGCTACGGCAACTACGGCCTGTGGAGCGCGCGCGCGATCTTTAACACCGGCTTCTTCGGCGACAGCGGGCTCAAGATGAGTGTCGGCGCGTTGCACAAGCAGCGCGACGGCGTGGTTGACAACATCCTCCAGCCCAAGGACAGCCAGGATCCGGGCGGCAACAAGACCGATAGCTTCCGCTGGGCGACGAGCTTCGAGGAAGGCAAGCTAACCTTCACCAACATCTTCGACTACACCAGGATCAAGGGCGTGCCGTACGCCCAGCAGCTGGCCGAACTGGGCGCGGGGGTGTTTCGCCCCAACGTGACGATCGGCGGCTTCACTTTCGCCCAGGTCCAGCCCGCCAACGTCGCGGGTTATCTCGCCTCGGCGACCGCGCTCGAGCCGCAGTGCGGCGCGCCGCTGGCATCGGTCAGCCGCAAGCGGCGCGATTCGATCTGCCTCCAAAGCGCGCGCCCCTCGACCGACAAGCTTTACGGCAACATGAGCCGGTTCGAGCTCGATCTCGACGCGGTCACGATCCGTTCGACCACCGCGTTCCGCAAATGGAAGAACCGCATCGAGGGTAGCGACCTCGACGGGCTCGGCACGATCCGCGGCCCGCTGTTCAGCCAGGCGACGCTGTTCAACGGAATGCCCGCGAACCTGATCGCGTTCGTCCTGCCCCCGGCGCAACGGCCGTTCGCGCCGTTTATCGCCGCGACCCCGGTGCCGACCACCACGCAATCGCTGTTCTTTGCGCAGAATACGCGCCGCCAGCGCCAGTTCAGCCAAGAGCTCGAGATCGTCTCGCAGACCGGCGGCGCGTTCGAATGGGTGCTCGGCGCGTTCTACTTCAAGGAGAACGGGTTCGAGTTCAATCCGCAGAGCTTCCTGTTCGTGCTCGACACCAACCAGGCGGTGTTCACCGACGCCAGCTTCGGCCCGCTCGGCGCGGGATTCCGCGCAGCCAACCCGGCGCGGTTCCGCGGCGTTCCACAAGACACCGCGCTCGGCTATCGCGTGAGCGGTCGCAGCACCGCGGTCTACGGTCAGGGCACGTTGCGCCCCGGCGGGGCCGACGCGCCGCTCGGGATCACGCTCGGCCTGCGCTACACTTGGGACAAGAAGACCGTGAACCGCTTCCAGAACGGGCTCACCCCGTTCACCTCGGCGGCCGACATGGCGCTCAACAACCGCAGCGCCACGTTCAGCGAGCCGACCGGCCACGTCACGGTCGATTACCGCGCCAGCGACGACATCAACCTCTACGCCCGCGCCGCCCGCGGCTATCGCTCGGGCGGGTTCAACTTGCGCCAGGCTACCCGGCAGGACAATCCCGCCACCCCCACGGTCAACGAGACCGTCGCGCTGATCCCGTTCGGCGCGGAGAAGATCGACTCCTACGAAATCGGCGCCAAGACCGAGTTCTTCGACCGCCTGCGGCTCAATCTCGCCGCATTCTACAACATCTACAATGACCAACAGACGACCATACCGATCCCGATCGTCGGTGGCGGCAGCTTCGGTACCCAGGTCGTCAACGCGGGCAAGACCATCTATTCGGGCCTCGAGGCCGAAGCGCGCTTCGCGATCACAGACGCGCTCACCGCGGACGGCTCGGTCGGATACATCCACAAGGACGTCAAGCAATTCCCCGCGGCGGACGTCACGGGCACGGTGCGCAACATTGGCAACGTGTTCAAGCCGGGCTTTTCGCCCGACTACACCGCCAACGCCGGGCTGACCTATTCGGCCGTGGTCGGAAGCGGCGGAATGCGGCTGACCGCGCGCGGCGGGTGGACCTACGTCTCCAAGCAGTTCCTGTTCGGTAACCCGCTGACCGCGCCGTTCAAGGAATCGACTTCGGCGGCCCCGCGCAGCCTGTTCGACGCCCAGCTCAAGCTCGACCGGATCGCGCTTGGCGGCAGCGAACTGAGCGTGATGGTCTGGGGCAAGAACCTAACCGACAAGAAGTATGTCTCGCGCTCGGTCGATTTCGGCCAGCTCGGCTACGCCGGGACCATCTATGGCGAGCCGCGGACTTACGGCGTCACCGCCGAGATCGAGTTCTAAGTACGGTTAACACGACCAAACGAGGGAGCGCGGACCGGGAACGAGGTCCGCGCCCTTTTCGTTGGCTAGGCATAGGTTCGGTCGTACGAGCAAGGCGCGTAAATTAGACGTATAGAAATTACGCAAATAGTCTGGTCTGAGCTACTTGGGACGTCAAATACGACGAAACACTGGACATTCGCAGCGATTCGGCTTATTCGCGGCGTGAAGATACAGGAGATTAGGGTAATGGCCACCACCTCCGCTTACGGCCTCGGCGAGTTCACCTTTCCGCGCGGCTGGTTCATGGTCGCCGCGACCCCGCAGATCCAGGACAAGCCATTCTCGGCGCGTTATTTCGGCGAGGACATGGTGATCTACCGCGGCGCCAGCGGCAAGGTTTACGCGGTCTCGGCCTATTGTCCCCACATGGGCACCCACCTCGGCAAGAACTCGACCTCCTATGTGGTCCAGGACAAGGAGCACATCGACGGCGAGGGCATCCGCTGTCCGTATCACGCCTGGCGCTTCAACGGGGCTGACGGCAAATGCGACGACATCCCCTATTCGCCTGCGCCGATTCCCAAGCAGGCTTGCGTCAAGACGTGGCCGGTCAAGGAGCGCGCGGGCTCTGTCTGGCTATGGCACGATCCAGAAGCCGGTGAACCCGACTACGACGTCCCGCCTTTCGCCAATTGGGACAACCCCGAGTGGACCCAGTGGGAAATCGACGACCTCGGCCTGCTCGCCTGCCATCCGCAGGAAGTGATCGACAATATGGCCGACAAGGCCCACCTGATCCCAGTCCACGGCTCGGCCGACATGGAAAGCTTCGCCAACGAATTCAACGACCACGTGTGCCGTCAGCTGCTTACCGCCGGGCACAAGACGCTGGTCTCGGGGTCGGGCGCGATGACCAACGATACTTGGTACACAGGGCCGGGCATCCTTCAATCGACAATGGAGGGCGAGTTCCCTTCGCTGATCCTGATCTGCCACACCCCGGTCGACGACGGGGTGATCCAAGTGTGGCACGCGCTTCTGGTCAAGACCACCGACGTGGCGCTGGCGCGCGGCTATCAGGCGGCCAGCCTCGCCGCATTTTCGCAGGATTTCGAGATCTGGGGCAACAAGCGCGCGTGCGTCAACCCGATGATGGTCAAGGGCGACGGGCCGTTCCACAAGGTGCGCATCTGGTACAAGCAGTTCTACAACCCGCGCGCCCGCGCTGCGGAATTCCAGGCGCGCGTCAACGGCACGATCGAGGTTAGCGGCACGCTCAACAACCCGTGGTCGGACGCTGCTTGATTGGTGGGGTTGCGTTTGGACCTTGATTCCTCAATTCTACCCACCGTCACCCTGAACTTGTTTCAGGGCCCATCGCGCTCCGGGCATTCTAGCCCGGAGGGAGAAATGGGTGCTGAAACAAGTTCAGCATGACGAGATGTGGGAATGGAAGTGTGAGGGGCATGGGCGGCAGTCGCCTCGCGACGCTGCCTTCAATCACGGCGAGAGTTGAGGGAAGAGCGGCGATGCGCGAGCGCGTCCATCACCTTCCGTGGTCCCGCCGCCCTTTCCGGCGAGGCCCTAATCCCCGTTGTCGACGACCTTCCCCGCGCCGGTGATCTTCACTATCCGCGCGTTGTACTTGTAGGTCTTGACCGCGATCGAGGTCTCGACGTGGTGCACCCCGGGCATTGCCAGGATCTGGTCCGAGGCGATCTCGACCAGCTGTTCGAGCTTGTCGAACAAGCAGATCGCGATGATGTTCGAGCGGCCCATGGTGATCAGCACCCCGGTGATCTGCGCCAGCTCGGCGATCCGCGCGGCGATTTCCTTGACGCTGCCGACGTCGGCCTGGACGCCGATGAACGCGAGCTTGGTTGGGTTCTCTAGACCCAGGCTGGTCAGCGCGGTGAAGGCGATCAGCCGTTCCTGCTGCAAGCGCCTGATCCGACCGCGCACGGTGCCTTCGGTGACGCCGAGGTCGGCGGCGATCTTGCGGTTGCTGATCCGCGCGTCGCGCCCCAGTACCTCGATCAGCTGGCGGTCGAAATCGTCGAGTTGCGGGCCGGCCATTACATCCCCTTCGCTTCGATCGGGGCGACGTCGAACTCGTACTTGACGACGTCGATCGCGATCGCAGGCATCAGCGAGCGAATCCCGCCGATCCTCGCCAGCTTGTTCATCATCAGGTCGGACAGTTCCTCGAAATCATGCAGCGCGACGAGGATGTCGATGTCGTAGCGCCCGGTGACGAGGTGCACCGCGAAGACCTCGGGGAGCAGCGTCAGCGCCTCGGCGACCTCGGACGCGGGGCGCCCGTCGACCTCGATCGCGATCTCGAGCAGGACGTTGTAGCCGTGCGCCGAGAAGTCCGAGACCGCGACCACGCGCAGCGCGTCTGCTTCCTCCATCCGGCGGATTCGCGCCGAGACGGTGGCGGCGGTCAGGCTCAGCTGGTCGGCAATCTGCTGGTTGGTGGCGCGGCCATTGCGGCGCAAGTGCACGACGATCGCGCGATCGATATCGTCCATGCTTATCGGCGCCTTGTCCATGCAGCAAGGGGTAGAGCGGCGGCGATTCCGCCGTCAACCCGAATATCCACCGCTACGGACGGGCGCGGCCGGCTCGCGGTCACGCTTTGGCCTCGCGCGCGGCGAGCCCGCGCGGGTCGAACTTGTCGACGGCGCGGGTTTCGGTCCATTCGACCGTCAGCCGGCGCGCGCTGAAGCGCCAGCCGCCGTCCTCGCGGGCATAAGTGTTGGCATAGCGCAGCGCCATGTCGAGCACCCGCCAGCCGCCCGCGCCGTCGTCGAGGATATGGCTGGCGACGGAGTACGTCTCGCCGCGCGCGGTGTCGCCGTTGATCGCTTCGAAGGTGTGGTTGAAGACGTTGTGCATGGTCTTGACGAACGCCTCGCCGACCTGGGCGATCATCTGGCGCAAGCCCGCCTCGCCGGCGAACGCGGGAACCGAGTTGTCGCTGGCGCCGACTAGTCCGTCGGCAGTGAACAAGCGGAGCAGCCCCTCGGCGTCGCCGCAGTCGACGCACCGCGCGTAATCGTAAGCCAGCTGGCGCAGCGTCTCGCGGTCCTCGAGCTCGCTCATGCCAATGCACTCTTGAGCCGCGCGCCGGCGAGCGCGACCCATCGTTCGGCGTCGGGGACCAGCTCGGTCATCCCGAAGAAGCCGTGGATCATCCCCGGGGCCTCGACCAGCTCGGCGGAGACCCCGGACTCGGCGAGCTTGGCGGCATAGGCCGCGCCCTCGTCGCGCAATGGGTCGTGCTCGGCGACGATCACGGTCGCCGGGGGGAGCCCGGCGAGATCGTCGCGGCGCAGGATCGCGGCAAGCGGGGCGTCACCGGGGTCGCGTTCGGCCAAATAGTCGGACCAGAACCGCTGCATCGCGGCGAGCGAGAGAAAGCCGCCCTTGCCGCCGTGCGCCTGGTACGACGCCGTGGTGAAGTCGGCTTCGGTGACCGGATAAATCAGCAGTTGGCGGGCGATGGCCGGCCCGCCGCGGGCGCGTGCCATCAGCGTCACCGCCGCCGCGAGGTTGCCGCCGGCGCTGTCGCCCGCCACCGCCAGCCGCGCGCCGTCGAGCCCGAGCCGCGTAGCGTTGTCGGCCGCCCAGCACGTCGCCGCGTAACAATCCTCGGCGGCGGTCGGGTAGGGATGCTCGGGAGCGAGCCGATAACCGACCGACAGCAGTGCCGCGCCGCTGGCTTGCGCGAGCGCGCGGCAAGTCGCGTCGTGCGTTTCGAGCGTGCCGAGCACCCAGCCGCCGCCGTGGAAGAACACCGTCAGACCCGGCGTGGCCGCAGCGCCCTCGGGGACGTAGAGCCGCGAGGCAAGCTCGGCGCCTTCGACCGAAATCGCCAGCTCTTCGACTCGCGCCATCGCCAGCGGCTCGCCCATCGCCATCGGATTGTCCGAGAACGCGCGCAGCTCCTCGGCGGTGACGCTCGACCAGTCCATTTCGATGAACGGCTTCATCATCGCGAACAGCGGCGCGAAGCCAGGATGGATCGCCATCGTTGTCGCTCTCCCCTAGACGCCGAATCCGCCCGAGACATTGATCGACTGGCCGGTCACGTAAGCCCCGCGCGCCGAGACGAGGAAGCTTACCGCGTAGCCGATCTCTTCCGGCTGGCCCCAGCGCTTGAGGCACAGCGCCTTTTGCGTTTCCTCGACCCAGCCGGGTGGGAACGCGCCCTTGGCCATCAGCTCGTGGAACATCCCGGCGTCGATCACTCCGACAAGGACCGAGTTGGCGCGAATGCCGTTGCGGCCTTCTTCGCGCGCGATTCCCTTGAGGAAGCTCTCGTTGGCGGCCTTGGGCGCGACCGACAGCCCGTCGCGGTCGGGCCAGCGCATGTGCCCGGCCGAGCCGAGATGGACTACCGACCCGCCGCCGTTGGCGCGGAAGTGCGGGATCGCGGCGGTTACGCTGGCGATCAGGCCGTGGACCTCGGTCTCGAACGCGTTGCGCCAGGCCTCGATCGGGGTGTCGGCGAGGTATAGCTGCTCGACCAGCGGCCCCGCCGCCCAGACCAGCGTGTGGATCCGCCCGTGCGCCGCTGCCGCGTCCTCGACCAGCGCGGCGACGCTCGCAGGGTCGCGGACGTCGCATTGGTGGACGGTGGCCTTGCGCCCGAGCGCCGCGGCCTTGTCGGCGACGGATTGCGCCGCGTCGGCCTTGCGGTTGTAGACCAGCGCCAGGTCGCTGCCATCGGCGGCGAGGACCTCGGCGACCTTGCCGCCGATCCCGCCGCTCGCGCCGAACACCAGCGCGCACCCCTTGGGGAAAAGCTCCATCGCCCTAGTCGCGCATCTGCGCGCCGCCGTTGACGTGCCACACTTGGCCGTTGACCCAGGCGCCGTCGGCGGAAGCGAGGAAGGTAACCGCGGCGGCGATGTCCTCGGGCTGGCCGAGGCGGGTGTGCGGCAGCGCCTTCTTGGCGCGCGCGACATAGTCGTCGGTCAAGTGCTGCTTGACCGCTTCGGTCAGCACCAGGCCTGGGCAGATCACGTTGGCGCGCACCCCGTCCTTGCCCCACTTGGCGGCGACGTGGCGGGCGAGCGCGTGGATCGCGTTCTTGGTCATCGGATAGGCGACCTGCCACGGCGCCGCGCCCGAGGCCGCGCCCGACGAAGTGTAGATCATCGCTCCGCCGCCGCGCTCGAGCAGCGCCGGCAGCGCCGCCTGGGTCGCCAGGAAGTGGCTCTTGGTGTTGATCGCGAAGCTCTTGTCGAGGACTTCCTCGGTGCAATTGAGCGCGTCGATGTCGCCCTCGGTCCCGCCGGCGAGGTTCGAATGATAGAAGTCGAGCCCGCCGAACTCGGCCTTGGCGGCGGCGACGATTTCGCCTTGCGAGGCGGCGGCGGTGCCGTCGAGCCGCACTCCGATCGCCTTGCCGCCGGAGGCGCGGATCGCGTCCGCGACTTCTCCGGCCCAGTCGCCCATGATGTCGCCGATCACCACCGAGGCGCCTTCCTCGGCCAGCCGGTGTGCGGTGGCGGCACCGATTCCGCGCCCCCCGCCGGCGACGATCCCTACTTTTCCGGCAAGTCCGCGCATCCTATTCCCCGATATGCGTACATCTTAAAACAGAGAATTACGCATATCGGCTAAAGGTCAGCAGTGCAACGCACAAATGCGCTATTCGGCCGCTTCCATTAGCTGTTCGCCGTAAGCCGGGTCGTCTTCGTTGCACAGCCGGTTGGTATCGGCCCACAGCCCCTCGGGCGGTACGGGGTCGATCCCCAGCTCCTCGCGAATGTCGGCGATTTGCCAGTCGGTCATCGCCCGCCAGTCGGCGAGCATGATCGGGTAGTTCCAGTTGCGGCCCTGGATCGCGCCCTGGTGTTCGGCTTCGAGATTGATCGCCAGCGCTTCGGGATAGTGCAGCGCGTCCTTGAGGATCGTCTTGGCCTTGAGGTACGCCGAGATGCGGCCGAAGAACCCGGCGAACTCGGGACAGAAGTACTTCGCTCGCGCGTGGAGGTTGGCGTTAAGTAAAGCCACTTCGCCCCCGTGGTTCGCGCCGAACCCGGTGACGATATGCTCGATGTCGTGAGTCAGCGCGATCTGGCGCAAGTAGAACGTCAGGTCGTTGACCACCTGGATCTCGCGATAGAACACGTCGAGCTCGTAGCCGCTGTTGACCATGAAGTCATAAAGCGCGGCACCCAGCGTGCCGGGCGCACAGTCCTTTACCTCGTCCTTTTTGAAATCGGCCAGCGCCTTCTTGTCGCACCACTCGCGAAATCGCGGAAGCCGCGCCTTTTCTTCTTCGAACAATGCCAAGACTCTTGGAAAATCTTCGAGCATGATCAGGATCTGCGCGACCTCGGGAATATAGGCGGTGTTCGGCAAGTCGGGGCCGTTGCGGCGCAGCATTTCCTGCGCGATCAGGTTACGCAGCTCGCCGTTGTTGAGATACTTGGACGAACTGACCAGCACCGAGCTGGTCGTCTCGACCTTGCGGATCGCGCCATTAAAATATTCGCGTTCGCCTTCGCCGACCTTGATTTCCATCGCGCTCACTCCGCTGCTTCGAGGGCCAGGTCGGCCTGATCGTTGACCGGCGAGAGGAACTCGCCCGGCTTGGCTCCGGTATAGGCACCGTTCTCGAACGTCGGCACGCCGTTGACCATCGTCAGCCGCGTCGGCATCGCCTTGCGGGTGAAGCGCCAGGTCACGCCGCCCTTGCCGTCGGGCACGTCGTGCGCCTTCTCCATCTCGCGCCGCTGGACCTCGGCGAGGTTGAACACCGCGATGTCGGCGCGCTTGCCCGGCGCGATCACGCCGCGGTCGTGGAGGTAGAAATGCTCCGCTAGCTTGCCGGTCATCACGTGGACCGCTTCCTCGATCGTCATCGACTTGTCGTCGCGGACGTACTGGGTGAGCAGCAGCGCGTTCTCGCCCCCACCGCACAGCATCTGCAAGTGCGCACCGGCGTCGGAGATATTGCCGACCGTCTTGGGATCGCGCATCAGCGCGATGGTCAGCTCCTCGTCCTTGGGGAACGGCGCCATGTGCACCGTCGACTTGGTCCCGTTGGCGAGAATCCAGTCGGCCATCGCATCGGCGCGGTGCTGGCCGCGCGAATCGGCGTATTCCTTGAGCGTGATTCCCAGCGGGCCGGCGCCGTTCTCGCTGTCGAGCAGATAGAGGTCCTGCGGGTTCTTGAGCGGCGAGTGGTCCCACGCCTGGGTGTCCCAGCTCTCCCGCGCCCGCGCCCGCCACTCGGGATCGGCGAGAATGCGCGCCTTGTCCTCGTGGGTGTCGGCCAGCACCACTTCGTGCCACACGTAGTCGTTCGACTGCGCGAAGATCAGCGATTTGACCAGGCTCAGCGTTGAGGTCGGCGAAACGTGCGCGACACCCGGCCAGATATCGACCCCGGCCTTGCGCATGCTTTCGACGCTCGCTTCCATCGCCGGGCGGATGCCTTGCTGAAAGCCGAGCGTCGGAACCGCGCCGGCGACCTGGATCCGGATCTTGCGCCCCGTGAGCAGCTTTTCGAGCCGTTCCATGTTGGCCGGGCCGGTCATCCGCATGAAGGTATCGACGATCACCTGGTAGCAGGCGGCGGGATAGCGTTCGAGCACGTCGAACAGCGCCGAGAACTCGGCGTCGTCGGCGAGCAGCGAGGGCACCGCGCGGTCGCTGCCGTCGTGGTCGTGGAGGTTGTCGCTCATCCCCAGCGCGCCCGCGGTCATTGCGTCGTCGAGCAGCGCGCACATCTTCTCGATCTCTTCGGGCGTCGCGGCGCGGGTCCAGGCATCGAGCCCCATCGCCGCGAGGCGGATCGCGATATGCCCGACATACGACGCGTAGTTGAGCGGCACCCGCACGTTCTTCTCGACCGAGGTGCGGTATTCGGACCACGTGAGCCAGTCGAACGGCAGGTTCTGGAGGAACGGCTCCATCGGGATGTCCTCGAAGAACGAGAATATCCCGACCATTTCCTCCTGGACCTTCTTGTCGGGGTGGAGCGGCGCGGCGGTGAAGCCGCAGTTGCCCAGGATCATCGTCGTCGCGCCGTAGCCGGGCAGCGGGTCGAGGTCGGGCTGCCACCACATCGTCCCGTCGTAGTGGGTGTGGCTTTCGATGAACCCTGGCGAGACGTGGCAGCCGGCGGCATCGAACACGCGCTCGCCATCGCGCGTGGCGAGGCTGGGGCCGACTTCGACGATCATCCCGCCGGCGACGCGCACGTCGGCCTCAAATGCCGGCCCGCCGGTGCCATCGACCACAGTTCCGCCACGAATCAACATTCCGTCCATTGCATTCTCTCCTCGATGTGGCGGCGCCGAGTCCGATACTCGCGACTTTGAGCCGATGGTATGCCTCCCGCTCGGGCGGCTCCAGTTAGCCTTTGGAGAATGGCTCACCTCGCGTCATGATCGGGCTCACCTTATGGTCCGACTGGAGAGACGATGCCCAATCACCCAGGCGGCCAGACCGCCAACCTGCTGGCCGCGTTGCGGCGCGCGCTGCGCGGAGAGGGCTGGACCATCCGGAAGCTCGCCGACAAGCTCGAAGTTGGCGAGGCGACGGTCAAGCGATGGCTGGCGGGAAAGGGGCTTGCGGTGCGGCAATTCGAGGCGCTGGCCGAGCTGGCTGACTTGTCGTTCGCCGAACTCGCCGAAGTCGCCGGTCGCCCGCAGCGCCACCTCGCGCAGGAACTCACGCTGGCGCAAGAAACCGCACTGAGCGAGGACAGCCTGCTTTCGTTCCTGTTCATGGCGATCGTCGGCGGCGAGACCTGGAACGAGTTTGCGGCCGATTTCGGGATTCCCGAAACCCAGATCGAGGCGGCGCTGGTCCGCCTCGAAAAGCTTGCGCTGATCGACCGGCTGCCCGGCGGGGGGGCGCGTTCGCTGGTCGATCGCACGATCCTGTGGCGCAAGACCCCGCTGCGCGCGCGGTTCGAGACAGCAATGAAGCCGCAGTTCCTGGCGATGGATTTCGCCGCGCTCGACGCAGTCTATGCTTCCGAGGTACTCAAGCTGTCGAAGCGGGGCGCCGCCGCGCTCGCCGAGATGATCGAGCGCCACCGCCGCGAGGTCCACCGCCTCGCCGAAAGCGACCGCCGCGACAGCTTGCTGCCGCGCCGCTGGCACGCGGTGCTGTTCGCCGCGCGCCAGCTCGACACCAACGGCTTGAAGGAATCGATGCCATGACGATACGACGTTTCACGCGCCGCTGCGCGGTGGTCACCGGCGGCGGCGACGGGATCGGCCGGGCGATGGCACGACGCTTCGCCGCCGAGGGCGCGGGCGTTATCGTTGCCGAGTTCGACCGTGATTCGGGCGAATCCGCCGCCGAGGAGTTCCGCGCGGGCGGCGGCGAGGCGCGCTTCGTCGCCACCGACGTCACCGACAAGGCCCAAGTCAACGCAATGATGGACGAGGCCGTGCGCGTGTTCGGCGGCGTGGATATCCTGGTCAACAACGCCTATCGCGGACAGGGCGTGGCGCGGTTCGAGAATAAATCGGACGACCTGTTCGAAACTGCGCTGGCAATGAACCTTTACGCCGCCAAATGGACCATGCAGGCCGCGCTTCCGCACATGAAGGCGCAAGGCTGGGGCCGGGTGATCAACATCGCCTCGCTCAACGGGGTCAACGCCCACATCGGCAGCGCCGAGTACAACGCCTCGAAGGAAGCGTTGCGCGCGCTGACCCGCACCGCCGCGCGCGAGTGGGCGGGGTGGGGAATCACCTGCAACCTAATCTGCCCCGCCGCGATGTCGGCGGCGACACGGCGGATGGTTGAAGCTCAGCCTGCGATGATCGCCGCAATCGAGGCCGCCAACCCGATGGGGCGGATGGGCGATCCCGATGCCGATATCGCCGGGGTCGCGGCCTTCCTTGCCAGCGACGACGCGCGCTACCTGACCGGCAACACCCTGTTCGCCGACGGCGGCGGGCACATCAACGGCGTGGCCTGGGCGCCCGATCTGGGCGAGTGACCGAGCGGCGGCGCTGCCCGGCCAATTCGCTGCCGACTCGCCGAATCAATGAATGTCAGCCAATCAGCGCGCCGACTAGGAACGGCAGCCCGATCACCCCGGCAAGACCGAGTCGGCCCCACATCGCGAGGCGCGGCTACTGGTGGTTCCACAAGCCGAGCGAGCCGAAAGCGCCGCACGCCCCAGCGCCGTCGATCCATATCCCGGCGAAGCCGATCAGCCCCAGCAGCCCGAGTATCCGGATGCCCTTCCCGGCGCGGGTCTTATCGACCGGATGCTTGAGCGCTGCCAATCCGGCGAGCCCGATGAGACCGAGCAGGCCGACGAGGAGCACGATCAGTTCCACGGGTCAGTTCCTCCCAGTGCGCGGCCGGTTCAAGCGTGAGGGGGCCGTCGGCCGGCCCATGGCGCGGCTTGCTCGAGCTGCCCGGCGAGCCGGAACAGCACGGCTTCGTCGCCATAGCGCGCGGTAAACATCGAGCCGATCGGCAGGCCTGACTTCGACATCCCCAGCGGCACCGACATGCTCGGCTGTCCGGTCTGGTTGTAGAGCCCGGTCCACGGGGTGAACGGGGTGATCGCGCGGATAAACGCCTGGGGGTCTTGCGCAAGATCGATGATGCCGAGCGGGGGCGGGACCCATGCTATCGTCGGTGACAAGATCAGGTCGTAATCGGCCATGAATTGGGCGACCGTGATCGCCGCGGTCTGCAACACGTTGTTGGCGCGCGCCAACTCGGTCGCGGCGAACTTCAGCCCGAGGTCGTGGAAGAACATCGTCACCGGCTCGATCACGTCGAGGCTCAGCGGCACGCCTAGCGTCTTGGCGCGGTCGTCGAGATCGGCGGCAACCGAGGCGCCCATCAGCACGAACGAGGCCTGGCCGATCGCAGCGGCATCCACCTTTGGCCCAGATTCCTCGACGTGGTGCCCAAGGCTCTCGCACAGCTTGGCGGTGGCGCGCGCGGCGGCGAGGCATTGGGGATCGACCGGGGTCCCGCCCGGGGTGGTCAGCCACAGCGCGATCCGCAGCTTGCCGGGAGCGCGCGTGACTTCCTGAAGATAAGGGCGCTCGGGGGTCGGCGCGGAATAGCGCGAGCCGAGTTCGGGGCCATGGACCACGTCGAGCAGCGCGGCGCTGTCGCGCACGCTCCAGGTCACTGCGTGGTGCGCCGAAAGACCGCCCCAGCCCTCGGTGCGCAGCGGCCCCATCGGCACCCGCCCGCGGCTCGGCTTCAGGCCGAACAAGCCGCAGCACGACGCCGGAATGCGGATCGAGCCGCCGCCGTCGGTGGCATGCGCCGCGGGCAGCACGCCTGCGGCAACCGCGGCCGCCGCGCCGCCCGATGAGCCTCCCGCGATGTGCTCGATGTTCCAGGGATTGCGGGTCTTGCCGGTGGCGAGCGATTCGGTGGTGCCAGTCAGGCCGAGCTCGGGCGTGGTGGTCTTGCCGAAGATCACCAGCCCGGCGCGCTCGTACCGGTTGACGATTTCCGAAGTCACGGTGGCGCGGTTGTCTTTGTAGAAGCGGCTGCCCTGGCCGGTGATTTCACCCGCGATATTGGTGTTGAGGTCCTTGATCAGCCACGGCACCCCGGTGAACGGACCTTGCGGCAAACCGCGGCCGATCGCCGCGCGGGCGAGCGCGTAATGCTTGCGGGCGAGGAAGTTGTACTTCGGATTGGCCGCCTCGGTTCGCGCGATCGCCGCGTCGAGTAGCTCGCGCGGGCTGACTTCGCGCTTGCGGACGAGCCCGGCGAGGCCGAGCGCGTCGTAACCGGCCAGCGCGTCGGGTTTTCCGGGCACCGTGGGCTTCTCCTTCGCCTCGACCGCACCGGTCGCCGCCAGTGCCGCTGCACCCGCCAGCACACCGCGCCGCGACAGGCTCAAGCCCCCTGCTCCACGTAGAACTTGGCGTATTCTTTGCGGAACTTCGGAATCGGCCCGTCGCCGTCGCAGATGATCGGGTTGGGCTCGAACTTCTGGCGGTCCCATACCACCTTGTCCTGGTCGAACTGCTTGCAGATGTCGCGGATCATCGCTCGCGCCAGTCCGCCCATCGGCCCCGCAGCTTGCGACTTGGGTTGGGTGAAAAGGAACCGCGCATTGATCTGGTCGCGCTCGACCGGGGCCAGGCACGAGATCAAAAGCGTCTCTGAAATGCCGGTGAAGCGCGTCCAGCTTTGCCCCGGCCCCTTGGTGTCGAACGCGATCGTGCCGTCGACCTCGCCCATCGGCGTGCCCATCTTGGCCTTGATCACCGCCGCGCGGCCGAACTCGTGGAACTTCAATTCGGCCTCGGGGAAGGTCGCGGTGCCGTGGATGTACTTGAAGTGCGCGAAGTCGACGCCGTTCTCGGCCATGTTCTGGAGACTGCCCCAAACGTTCCACTCGTGGATCTCGTAATCGGTCCACTCGGGATCGCTGGCCTCGGGGTGCTCGAGCACCTCCCACGTCGGCGCGGCCTCGTGTGGGTGGTACCACATCCAGATCAGCCGGTTGGCCTCGGTCACGGGCCAGGTGCGGATGCACTTGCGCTTGACCTGCGGCGGGATCACCCGCGCGTAGGGGATGTCGGTCACCACCCCCGCGTCGCCGTCGTAGCGCCAGGCGTGGAACGGGCAGCGCAGCTGGTTGCCGTCGACAGTCCCGCCGTGGCCCATGTGCGCGCCGAGGTGCTTGCAATAAGCGTCGGTCATCCGGACCTTGCCGTCCATCCCACGCCAGATCGCCAGCTCGGTCGAGAAATGGCGCAGCGGCTTCACCACGCCCGGCTCGAGCTCGCTCGACAGCAGCACCGGGTACCACCCGAAAGGAAATTCGCGCGGCAGGTTGCGCTCGTCGGGCGAGGGGCGGTTGGCGACTTCGGCCTTGCGCCAGTCGACCAGGTCCTGACCGCGCAGTTTCTCAAGCACTTGCCAGACCGCCACCGGGGGGACACGGGCGTCAAGGTGGTTGTCGATATCGGCCATCGTCATTCTCCGAGGTTGAACACTTTGCGCGCGTTCTCGCGCAGAAACTTGGGCCAGACTTCGTCCTTGAACGGAACGTGCTCCATGTCGCCGAATATCCGGTCGAGGCTCAGCCCCATCGGAAAATAGCCGGCGTAGATCACCTTGTCGGCGCCGCGGGTGTTGGCATAGTCGATGATCGCCTTGGGATAGTGCTTGGGGGCAAAGGCGCTGGTCGAATAATACAGGTTCGGCCACTTGAGCATCAGCTTGACCGCCAGCGCCTCCCACGGCTCGGCGCCATGGCGCATCACGATTTTGAGGTCGGAGAAGAACCAGCAGATCTCGTCGAGATGCTCGACCTTCTGCGTCTCCATCGGGATGCGCGGGCCGGGGATACCGACGTTGAGCAGGATCGGAATCCCCAGCTCGGCGGCGCAGGTGTAGAGCGGGAACATGTATTTGTGGTTGATCGCCACTTGCGGCAGCGTGCCGGACGGGAACACGCTGATCGCGCTGATCCCGACCTCGGCGTGGAGCCGCTTTATCCGGCGGACCTCGTCGACCCCCTTGTTGGGATCGCACGGCACGTCGAAGAAGAATCGGTCGCCGTACTGTTCCTTGGCGCGCCGCGAAGTGGCGTTGTCGTTCCACCCGATCAACGCCTTTTCGATGTTGAAGCGGTCCATCTGCTCGACCGTCCACTTGACCAGATCGTCGCTCTTGCCGCTCTCGGGGATGTCCTTGAACATGTATTGCGCGGGCATCTTGAACGATTCGAGCGACTGCGCGTCCTTGATCAGCGGACGGAAGCTGGCGAACCAGTCCGAGCGGTCCTCGCCCTCGGGGATGCCGAGCATGCAGTCGATGATCTTTATGTCCTTGGGTACTGGCATTAGGGGTTCACTCCGATGAATTCGTTCCAGCGCGCCGTGAGCGCGCGTTTGTCGATCTTGCCGACGGCATTGCGCGGCAGCGCCTCGTCCGAGAACGCGACCCGACCGGGCGCCTTGTAGCGCGCCAGCCGTTCGCCGACCTGTGCGATGATGCCCTGCTCGGTCAGTCCATCGCCAACCACCACCGCGACCAGCAATTCGCCCAGCCGCTCGTCCGGGATGCCGAAGGCGGCGCATTCGCGGATGCCCGGCATTTCGCCGAGCACGCGCTCGACCTCGGCGCAGTAGATGTTCTCGCCGCCCGAAATGACCATGTCCTTGGTCCGGTCGAGGATGAAGATATAGTTTTCTTCATCGACCAGGCCAACGTCGCCGGTCCTGAGCCAGCCGTCGGTCGACAGCACCGCAGCAGTGTCATCGGGATTGTTCCAGTAGCCGGCCATCACTTGCGCGCCGCGCACGACGATCTCGCCCGCCTCGCCCGGGGGCAGGCTCGCCCCGTCGGGGCCTTCGATGCGAACATCGACCAGCGGCAGCACCCGCCCCGCCGAGGCCCTGTTTCGAACGAAGTCCTCTCCCACGGCCTGGGCGATCGCGCCCGAGCACTCGGTCATGCCATACCCGGTGCCCATTTGCGCATGCGGACAGACCGCGCGGATCTCGTCGAGCAGGTTGACCGGCAGCGCCTGCCCGCCCGAGGCGACGTTGCGCAGCGACGACAGATCGGCGTCGTCGAGCCGCGCCGTTTGCAGCAGATCCCAAAGCATCGTCGGTACCCCGGTGAACATCGTGATCTGTTCGTCCCTGATGATCCGCAGCGCTTCCCCGGCGTCCCACCGGCGCATGATCACCACCTTGGAGCCCGCGAACAGCGGCGAGAGGAAGGCCGAGCCGAGCCCCGAGATGTGGAACAGCGGGTAGACTAGAAGCACCGCCTGCTGCGGCATCTGCGCCATCAGCGCATCGGGGCTGACGCCGAGCTTCTGCGCCATATTCTGGAGCACCATCACCCCGGAGAGCTGAACCGACAGTAACCCGGTGGTGAGGCTCTGGTGGGTGAGCACCGCGCCCTTGACCCGGCCGGTGGTGCCCGACGTGAACAGGATCGCGGCGGGATCATCGGGCGCCACGGGGGCGGGTTCGACGTCCTCGGGATGGTCCTCGGGAATCGCGGCCGGCGGTTTCGTCGGGTCGAAGATGCGCCCCGTGTAACCGCCCTCGCGGATAAGCGCGGCGCGCTCAGGGTCGGCGATCACCAGCGCGGGGGTAACATTCTCGATCATCGCCACCAGTTCGGCGGGCGCGCCGCGGCTGTTGAGCAGCGCCGCGACCCCGCCCGCCTTTACCGTGGCGAGGAACGCGACGATCCACTCGGTGCGGTTGCGCATGCAGATCGCGACGCGTTCCCCCGGGCGAATCCCGAGAAGCGGAATCAAGGCGTCGCGCCAGGCGAAAACCTGCTCGAAGGTCAGGCGGCGTTCGCCCTCGACGATGAAGGTCTTGTCGCCGTGGCGCCGCGCCCCGTCGATAAGGACGTTGAGGTCGGCGGGCATGTTTACGAACTGGCGCAGCCCGTCGCGCTCGGCGATCTCGAACGGCGTGCCCGGCGCGGTGAGTGCGGCGAACGTCGGATCGACCGCGCCGCTCACTCGGGCACCGCGCGCGCCACGATCTCGAACAAGTCAGCCAGGTGAAAGCCAGCCATTCGCCGCCGAATCCTCTCGTCGCGGGACTCGCTGACGCGATCCCGCACTTTGCGTAAATATTCGTGCCAGAAATTTCGAAATTATGCAAGCGTTGCATCTTCTAACGTCAATTCGCGGACAAAAATGCACGTCTGACGCGGAATTGTGGCGTTTCCGTTGCACTCGCGGAGATTTGCGCAGGAAAGCCCGCGTATCGCTACGCGAATGATTGCCGACTCGCGTTCGTGGGCGTAGCCTTCGTCAATCCGGTCCATTAATCGCACGCGCAAACGCGGCGGTATCTGCTTTGGTCGGCCATTGGGAGGGAACAAGTGATGACCAAGCGTAACGCACGCAACTTGTTGGGCGTTTCTGCCGGCGCGATGATCGCCGCAATGCCAGCCACGCCCGCGCTGGCGCAAGTCGCGCCACAGGCGAACGAGACCCGCGGTGTGGATATCGTCGTCACTGCGCAAAAGCGCGTGCAGCAGCTGGTCGATGTGCCGATCTCGATCGCCGCGCTCGGCGAGGAGCAGCTCGAGAACAACCAGATTCACGAAATTCGCGACTTCGTCGGCCAGGTGCCCAACCTGTTCGTCAACAATTTCAACGGCCGGGCCGACACCGTCCGGCTGTTCATCCGCGGCATCGGCCAGAACGACGTGACGCTGACCCAGGATCCGTCGGTCGCGCTCTACGTCGATGGGGTCTACGTCGGGACAACCGTCGGCGGCGGGTTCGAAACCGAAGATCTCCAGCGGATCGAGGTGCTGCGCGGGCCGCAAGGGACACTCTACGGTCGCAACGCGACCGGCGGCGCGATCAACATCATCTCGAACAAGCCGCAGCTCGGCGAATTCCACGCCAAGGGCTCTGTCGGCTATGGCAATTACGACGCGCGGCGCGCGGTGCTGACGCTCAACGCCCCGCTCGGCGACGTCGCCGCGGTGCGGCTGACTGGCCTGCGCACCAAGCGCGACGGGCTGCAGAAGAACACCGGGCTGGGCGAGGATTTCGCCAAACAGGATCACACCGCGTTTCGCGGCGCGGTGCGCTTTCAGCCGAGCGACAGGTTCACCGCCGACTACGCGTTGGATTTCTCGCACAACCAGGACACCGGCACGCTGACCGTGCCGACCGCGGGCGCACCGGCGAGCTTCCCGGTTGCCGCGCCGTTCGCGATTCCGGGAACATTCGGCCTCGCCACCGGGATCACCCGGCTGGTCAACACCTTCTCGGTCTCGTCGCCCTTCGCCAGCGGCCGCCCCGATAGCGCCGCCTCGCTGCGTCCGCACCTCGAGAGCGATGGAAAGGTCTATGGCCATGCGCTGACGCTCGAATGGGAGGCAAGCGACGCGCTGACGCTGCGCTCGATCACCGGCTTGCGGAGGATCGACAACTTCCAGTATTCGGACAACCTCCCGGTCCATGAGGCGCGGATCGTCACCAGCGTGCTGACCTCGCTCATCCCGCAACTTCCGCCGGGCACGGTGCTCGACGTGATTGGCCCCAACGGGGCCGCTTCGGCGACCGACGACACCAAGTTCCGCAGCACTTCGCAGGAACTCCAGCTGCTCGGCACGACCGGGTTCATGGCAGGCAGCCTCGAATACGTGCTCGGCGCCTTTTACTACGAGGACAAAGCCAGGCTCAACATCATCGGCGGAGCGATCGGCTCGGGTCCGCTGATCCTCCAGAACTTCACGACGACTCGCAACAAGACCTCCGCGGCCTTCGGCGAAGTGACACTGCGCCCGGGCGCAGACGAGAAGCTGTCGATCACATTCGGCGCGCGCTATTCGCACGACACACGCGCGGCGACGCGGATCAACGAGCGTTCGTTCTCGTTCGCCGCGGTTGGCGGGTTCACCGCGCAGAACTGCACATTCTTCGCGCGGACCTTTCAGGCGCTGGGACAGACCTGCACACCCACCGGAGCGGTCGCGGCGGCGAGCTATTCGGACAGCTTCAACAACTTCTCGCCGTCGCTGACAGTCGCCTACAAGGCCAACGACGATCTCAACCTCTACGCCAAATATGCGCGCGGCTACAAGTCGGGCGGAACCTCGCAGCGCTCGGCCAATCCGCTCAACTTCGCGATGGGCTTCGATCCCGAGAAGGTCGATTCGTTCGAGGGCGGGGTCAAGGGCAACTTCCTCGATCGCCGGATCGCCGCCTCGGTTGCGGTGTTCTACATGACGCTCGACAACTACCAGGCCAGCCTCCAGACCGGCGCGACCGCGGGGGACCGCGATTTCAAGCCGATCGACGGCAACAAGATCTACGGCGTCGAGTTCGATCTTCGCGCCGCGGCGACGCCCGAGTTGCGGATGGGCCTCGCCGGAGCGCTGCTGCGCGCGACCTTCGGCGAGCGTTCGGCCAGCGTCCTGCTCGATACCGGCCAGACCCAGGTCCAGAACTTCATCAAGGAGCAGACCTCGGCGCCCAAGGCCTCGGGCAACTTCTACGTCGATTACGAGCGCGCGCTGTCCGACGCGTGGGAGTTGGGATTCCACACTAACGTCTCGTACCAGTCGAGCATCGAGACCTCGAGCAACGTCCTCGACAACCGCACGATCGGCTCGAAAGTGCTGGTCGACGGCAGCGTCGAACTGAAGCGGGTGTTCGCCAACGACCGCGAGATCGGTTTGCGGTTCTGGGGCAAGAACCTCTTCGACAAGGAGTACGAGACCGTGACCTTCGGCTCGTTCGCCTTCACCGGCGCGAGCACCGTCACCGAGTTCGGCGAGCCGCGGACGTATGGCGCGACGCTGTCGTTTCGGTATTGAGAAGGGCGCCGACCCGCGGCGGCGGTCAGTAAACCGCCGCGGGGTTTGGTTCGCTGGGGCTGCCGAGCTGGTCGCGATAGCTCGGCTTGTCGTCGCCGCGGTCGTCGATGCCGAGATCGCGGGCGACTTCCGCGCCGATCAGCGTCCGGCCCGAAAGCTTCTCGCCTAGCGGCTGGGTCGCCAGCTCGTAGACGATATGACCGGTGAACTCGGGGTTCTCGGCCATCGCCATGAACCCTTCGTACTGCTCGGGGTTGGTCTTGCCTGCGATCGTCGCGCGCTCGGTCTTCAACGGCCCCATCCAGATCGAAAAGGTCCGCACCCCGGTGTCGCGCAAGTCGTGCTCCATATCATGGGCGAACTTGTCGAGCCCGGCCTTCTGCGCGCCGTAGGCGGGGCCGTGCATGTAGCAGCTGGCGCCGAACGAAGAGCCGAACGCGATCGTCCCCGAACCCTGGCGGACCATCAGCCTGGCGGCGTGCCAGCTCGCCACGTAAGCGGAACGCAAGCCGACATCGAGGATCCCTGAGGCCTCCAGCTCCTTTTCCCAGAACGGCTTTTTTTCGATTAGCTGGTGGTGGATGTAGGCAGCATTGTTGACGAGAACGTCGAGCCGCCCGGCCTCGCGCCCGATCCGTTCGAACAGCGCCGCGACCTGGGCGTCGTCGGCATGGTCGCACATCACAGCGATGCCCTTGCCGCCGGCGGCGGTTACCGCAGTTGCGGTTTCGGCTACGGTCCCGGGAAGCACCGAGCCGTCCCAGCCCTTGGCGTCTCCCGGAGTGACGGTGCGCCCGGTGACGTAGACCGTCATGCCTTTTTCGCCGAGACCGATGGCGATCCCCCGGCCCGCGCCGCGGCTGGCCCCGGTGACCAATGCGATTCCTGGCTTATCCACGTCATGATCCTTCAATTGCGCAGCGCAAATCGTAATTCATTGCGCGTTTGGGTATGGAAACGCGCATATAATCCTGCTACATTTTGCGCAACGACAAAAGATCGAGAGGTTACAGCGCCGATGGACGACATCCCTTATCTCGCCCGCGGGATCATGCCGGTCGGGACCGATTCGAGCGTGCTGGTCTCCTCTTCGAAATACCTGAACGACTCGCGTCTGCGCGAGTGGGTGGCGCAGATCGCGCTCAAGAAGAACGGCCCAGACTACCCGCCCGCGGCCGAAATGCACGAGCTGATCGGGATCCTCGCCGACTTGCGCGACTACGACCGGATCGAGGCGCTGTTCACCGCCGAGCGCAAGACCAACCCCGGGCTCGACCGCTGGTTTTCCGAAGGCTTCGTCTCGAATTACGTGCTCACCGACATGAAGGATTGCCCGCCGGGCTCGCTCGGCGGGATCATGTACAAGCAGTTCCACGACGGCGGCTACGAAGTCCAGATCGTCCCGCCCTACGAGCCCAAGAGCCAGTGGGACTACTATTCGTTGCGTTCGGGCCAGACCCACGATTTCGAACACATCCTGACCGGCGGCGGGTTCAACTACATGGGCGAACTGGTGCCCTACTGGTTCCGCTTGGCGACGGTCCACAAGCACATCCAGGACAAGGAGCTGGCCGGCGAGATGAGCGCGATGGGCATTCTCGGCACCACGCGATACGTGGTGCGAACGATGCTCCACTACCCGCAAGTGTGGGAGACGGCGCTGACTTGCATCCGTCAGGGGATCGATGTCGGCCAGCAATCCGACGCGTTCTGGATGGCGAGGATGGAGGATGTCTGGCACCTTCCGCTCGACGAAGCGCGCGCCGTGCTCGGGGTGCGCGGCGCGAAAGACCTCGACACCGCGCGCGAAGGCGAAATCTGGTCGGGAAGGCTGGCGGCATGAACGAATTCGATCTGGTCATCCGCGGCGGGACGATCGTCGATGGCAGCGGCGAGGCGCCGTTCACGGGCGACATTGCGGTCAGGGAGGGGCGGATCGCGGCGGTCGGCGCGTTCACCGGTGCGGGCGTCGAGGAAATCGACGCCACCGGGCGGATCGTCACTCCCGGGTTCGTCGATCCGCACACGCACTACGACGGCCAGGCGGTGTGGTCGGAGACGTTGAGCCCGTCGTCGTCGCATGGGGTAACCAGCGTGGTCATCGGGAATTGCGGGGTCGGCTTCGCACCGTGCCGGCAGGAGGATCACGCCGCACTGATCAACGTGATGGAAGGCGTCGAGGACATCCCCGAGGTGGTGATGACCGAAGGCTTGCCGTGGACCTGGGAGACCTTTCCCGAGTACCTTGACACACTCGACTCCGGGCGGCGCGACATCGACGTCGCCGCGTTCCTCCCGCACTCGCCGCTGCGCGTCTATGCGATGGGCGCGCGTGGCGCCAACCGCGAGCCGGCCAACGACGATGACCTCGCCCGGATGCGAAGGCTGGCGAAAGAGGCGATTCTGGCCGGGGCGATCGGCTTCGCCACCTCGCGGCTGCTGATCCACAAGACCGCCGACGGCCAGGCGATCCCCAGCTTCGACGCCGACATCCGCGAGCTGAAGGAAATCACCGGCGGGATGGCCGACGCGGGCTCGGGCACGTTTCAAGTCGTCCCCGACTTGTTTCGCGGGATGGCCGCGGAATTCGATGTGGTCGCACAGGTCGCGGAAAGCTGCGGCCGCCCGGCGACGATCACCCTCGGCACCTCCAACGAGGGCGCGCGAAATTGGGAAGGCGCGATCGCGCGGATGGAACAAGCCAACGCCGCCGGCGCCCGGATCACCGCGCAAGTCCTGCCGCGTCCGATCGGGCTGATCGCGGGGCTCGAACTTTCGATCCATCCGTTCGCGTTGTGCCCGAGCTACGCGGCCATCGCCGCGCTGCCGCTCGCCGAGCGGGTGGCGCGGATGCGCGAACCCGGGAGGCGCGCCGCGCTGCTGACCGAAACGCCCGAGGAGGGCCAGCCGCTCGCCCAGTTCGGGCGCAACTTCGCCTGGATGTTCCCGTTCGACGGCACACCCGACTACGCTCCGCCGCTCAGCGACAGCGTCGCCGCGCGAGCGGCGGCCAAAGGCATCAGCCCCGAGGAATTCGCGCTCGATTGGCTCACCGACGGCGACGGGCACAACATGCTGTTCGTCGCGCTGGGCAACTACTTCGAAGGCAACCTGGACGTGGTCCGCGAGCTGCTCTCGCGCCCGGACTGCATCGTCGGGCTGGGAGATGGCGGCGCGCATTACGGCGCGATCTGCGACGCCAGCTACCCCACCTTCATGCTCACCCACTGGGTTCGCGACGCGACGCCGGGCGAGGGCTTTGAACTCGCGCAAGCGGTCCGGATGCTGTCGCGCAAGGCCGCGCTGGCGGTCGGACTCGGCGACCGGGGGTTGCTCAAGACAGGGTACAAGGCCGACATCAACGTGATCGATCTCGCGGGAATGGACCTGCCGTTGCCGCACATCGAGCATGACCTTCCCGCCGGGGGACGGCGGCTCAATCAGCTGGCGAAAGGCTACGATGCGACGATCGTCGCGGGCACAGTGATCCGGCGGTTCGACCATGACACCGGGGCAAGGCCGGGCAAGCTGGTGCGCGGGGCGCGCTGAATCACGTCTTTCCAGGCTCGATCCGGGGCGACGATTTATGCAACCCCCACCGGAAACCCCAGCAACTGCTGCGCGACGCTTTTCGCCGCAGGGTCGAGCCTCACGCTGGCGTTGATTCCGCCGGGCAGCGCGCCGTCCATGACGATGTTGAGCGCGTGCGTGCCGGGCAGGTCGTACGTGCGAATTTCGCAGCGCGATCCGTCGAACAGATGCGCGAACCAAGCCGCCAACGCTTCGGGCGTCAATGCCGCGCGCAAGTCGCCGAGCCGCGCCGGATCGCGCGCGATCACGCCCACGTTGATTGTCTCGCCCTTTTCGCCGCTGCGTGCCCAGGCGAGTTCGCCGAGCGGGACCTGGCGCAAGTGCCGGGCGGACGCCGCGGGAATCGGGGGGCGCGTGATCGCGGTCGGGTCGAAGCCGCCGTCCCGCATCGGCTCGAGCGCGACGAAGCCGTCGCCCATGTCGAGCAGCGGCGTGACTTCGTCCTTGGGCACCAGAAACGAGACCAGTCGCATCATCGGGGCGACCGACACGCCAAACGCGACGCTGGTCCCCGGCGCCATCGCCGAAATCGCCGCGAACTGCTCGCGCACGAACATCTGCACCGCTTGAGGCTCGTCGTGGTCGACGACCAGCTTGACCAGCACTTCGTCGGCGTCGTCGCGCATCCGCCCGGTGGATTCCCCGGCGCCGATCAGCACCGCCTGGGTAGCGAGGTACGGGGCCAGGTTTCGCGCGCGCAGCATCGTCGCGCCGCGCTCGAACAGCGCCGCGGCCTGCTTGTGCGCGCGATCGCCAGCGCGCGGGCCGATCACCGGCTGGTAGGCGATGCCCCGCCAGCCGCGGTCCGCGGTAGCGCAAACCTTGAGCGTGGCGGTTGCCGGGTAGCCCTTGGCGCCGCCGACGCAGACCCGATCGGGACCGACGCGTTCGAGCTGGACTTCGCTCATGTCTAGTACCACGTCAGGGACTAGGTAGGCTTGCGGATCGGACACTTCGTAGAGCATCTGCTCTGCCACGGTGGCGCGGCTGACCAGTCCGCCGGTGCCTTCGGACTTGGTCAAAACAAACGATCCGTCGGCGCGGCACTCGGCGATCGGTGCACCGATGTTCGCCCATCCTTCGACCTCGTCCCAGTCAGTGAAGGTGCCGCCGGTCGCTTGCGCGCCGCATTCGATCAGATGGCCGGCGAGCGTGCCCGCGGCGAGACGGTCCCAGTCGTCCGCCGCCCAGCCGAATTCGTGGATCAGCGGGCCCAGCGCGAGCGCCGAATCGACCACGCGGCCGGTCAGGACAATGTCCGCACCGCGCGCCAAGGCCGCGGCAATGGGAAACGCGCCGAGGTAGGCGTTGAGGCTGGTCAGCCCCTCGGCGGGCAGCGGCTCGCCGTTGGCCAAGTCGGGCGTCCCGTTAAACTCGCCCGCGCGATCGAGCAGGTCGTCGCCGGCGACGCAGCCGACGCTCAGCGCCAGCCCGCGCCGCGCGATCTCGGCGCGCAGCTCGGCGGCGAGTGCGGCGGGATTGACCCCGCCGGCGTTGGCGACGATCCGCGTGCCGGTGCGCGCGATCGTCTCGAGATGCGGGCCGATGTGGACCGCCATGAAATCGGCCGAATAGCCCGAGCCCGGATCGGCCGCCCGCATCCGCCCGAGCAGCCCCATCGCACCCTCGGCGAGGTAGTCGAGCACGATGTATTCGACCCCCGCGGCGAGCAATTGCGGCACCGCCAGCGCCGAGTCGATGAAGAACGCGCTCCCCCCGCCGATGCGGACAAGCTTGTCAGAAGTCATACTGGCTCGTCGGAATCACGTCGATCCGCGCGAAGTCGATGAACCCGCCGCAGCTGTCCATCATCGTCGCGAGGTTGGCCTGAAACTTCGCCTCGTCGCCGTCTGCGTCGAAGAAGGCGTGTGGATCGGTCAGCGCCGCAACGGGGAAGCACTCCTCGACGAACGCGTCGTAAGCCGGGGCTTCGGGGGTGAGCGGGCGGACCACGCGGTTCTGGACGTATTCGAAATTAGCCTGGGTTTCGATCGCGACCATGGTGTGATGATCACGCCAGTGCGCGTCGGCCTGTTCGGGCCCTAGGTCGGGGCGGAAGGCGAGGAACGTCGCTTGTGACCAGCCTGGAGTGCGCTCGCCGGGAGCGGGCGGGTGCGCGGTGTTGGCGATGATCGTCGCCTCGGTCACCAGCCACGCCGCGACCCTCCCGCTGAGAGCGGCGAGCGCAGCCTCGGCGGCGGCGAAGAAGCGCGGGTTCGCTGCCGGCAGCCAGAACTGGACGACCGCGTCCTGCTGCGGGTCCTGCCAGCGCTGGATGTGTTGCGCGCCCGATTCGACCGCCTCGTCACGCAAGTTGAGTCGGATGTGCGTGCCCCCCGCAGCGCATAGCGCCT
This sequence comes from Novosphingobium sp., assembly GCA_030697365.1. Taxonomy (GTDB): domain Bacteria; phylum Pseudomonadota; class Alphaproteobacteria; order Sphingomonadales; family Sphingomonadaceae; genus Novosphingobium. The sequence goes on from JAUYQH010000109.1 coordinate 69,861, forward strand.
CGGGCAGCCGTTCGAGCAACGCGGCATTGAACGCGGCGCGATCCTGCCCCTCGGGCGCCCATAGCGCGGCAACGATTTTTTCCATGCGCTCGGTCCTCTCAGTCGAAATTGGCCTGGCCGCCGTCGAGCGGGATCGTCGCACCGGTCAGGTAGCCCATCCCCGGCGCGCACAAGGCGACTACAGCCGCGCCGATGTCGTGCTCGCAATCGCCGACGCGGCCGAGCGGGATCGTCCGGAAGAACGCTTCGGCTTCCTCAGGGTTGTTCTCGATCCATCCCTTGAGCCCCGGCGAGGCGGCGTGCGGCGCGATCGTCAGCACACGGATGTTGTCGCGACCCCATTCGGCGGCGGCGGCGCGGGTCAGCGAGCGGATCGCCTGCTTGACCGCGGCGTAAGCGCCGTAGCCGGTCATGTCCCAACGGATGCCGGCCGACGAGGCGAGGTTGAAGATCGTCCCGCCACCGCGCGCCTTCATGTGCGGGTGGGCCAGCTTCATCAGCCGGAAGCTGGCCAGCGGACCCGATTCGAACCCCGCCGCAAACGCCTCGTCGGTCACCTCGAGCAGCGCGCCCAGCGGAACTTCCTGGGCGTTGTTGACCAGGATGTCGAGGCCTCCGGTGTGTGCGACGGTTGCCGCGACTAGCGCCTTCAGCTCGCCCGCAGACTTGACGTTGGCGGGCACCGCAATCGCGCTCCCGCCCGCCTTGGCGATTGCCGCGCACGTCGTCTCGAGCTTCGATTCGGTGCGCCCGGAAACCACCACCGTCGCGCCGGCGCGCGCCAGCGCCAGCACAATTCCCTGTCCGACGCCTTGCCCCGCACCGGTCACCAGCGCCGTTTTTCCCGTCAACTGCATCGAAGTATCGCCCTTCTCGTAGAGATTTACGCTTCATATTACGCATTGACTAAACAAAACGCCATGACAAACCGCATTCGCGTTGATACACGCGCCACGAAGCGGACGGAATCGCGTTCGCCAAGGAGAGAGCAGACCCGATGGCACACGATCTTGCAGGCACGGTGGCAATCGTGACCGGCGGCAGCGACGGCATCGGCCGCGCCACCGCCGCGCTGCTCGCCCGGCGCGGGGCGACGGTGGTGATTTGCGCGCGCCGCCCCGAGGTGCTCGGGGAAGCAAAAACGGCGATCGAAGGCGAAGGCGGCAAGATCGAGACGTTCGAACTCGACGTGTCCAACGAGACCGCGTTCGCCGGGCTGATCGCGGACGTCGCGGCGCGCCACGGCCGGCTCGATTTCCTCGTCAACAACGCGATGTCGGTCCACTACGCGCCGATCTCCAAGCTCACCACCGAGCATTGGCGCAAGGATTTCGCGGTCAACGCCGAAGCGGTGTTCGTCGGCACCAAGGCGGCGATGAAGATCATGGCCAAGCAAGGCAAAGGCTCGATCGTCAACGTCGCCTCTACCACCGCGATCCGCGCGACTGCGAACATGTCGAGCTATTCGGCGTCGAAGGCGGCGCTGATCCAGTTCTCGGCCGTGGCCGCGATGGAAGGCGCGCGCTCGGGCATTCGGGTCAACGTCATCGTCCCCGGCCAGGTCCAGACCGCGGCGACCGCCGATTTCGCAACCAAGGCGCCCGATTCGGCGGCGCGGACCACCGAGGCGATCCCGATGGGGCGCGGCGGCGAGCCCGGCGAGCTGGCCGAAGCGATCGTATTCATGCTGTCCGACGCCGCCAGCTACATCACCGGGGTCGCGCTGCCGGTCGATGGCGGCAAGGCCGCGCAGCTGTACATCCCTTCGTGAGCGCGCCCGCGAATCCGCTCGATTTCTCGGGCAAGACCGTTCTCGTCACCGGCGGCGGGGTCGGGATCGGCCGCGGCATTGCCGAAGCGTTCGCGCGCTCCGGGGCCAAGCTCGTGATCGCGGAGATCGATCCCGATCGCGCGGCCGAGGTGGCCGCGGCCTTACCCGGGGCCGAAGTCGTGGTGTGCGACGTCTGCGACCGCGCAACTCCGGCGATGCTCGCCGGGCGGATCGCCGCGTTGACGGGCAAGCTCGATGTGCTGGTCAACAACGTCGGCCATTTCGTCCACGCGCTGCCGTTCGCCATGCTCGGCGACGACCAGACCGAGGAAATTCTCGACGTCAACCTGGGCCAGTTGCTGCGAGTCACTCGGGCGATGCTGCCGCTGCTCCGCGCTGCCGCGCCGGGGTCGAGCATCGTTAACGTCACTTCGATCGAGGCCTATCGCGGCATTCCCTATTGCTCGATCTATGCCGCAGCCAAGGCCGGGATCGCCGGGTTCACCAAGAGCCTCGCGCTCGAGCTCGCGCCCGAGGGCATCCGCGTCAACGATGTCGCCCCCGAAACCACGGATACCCCGCAGGTCGCGCTCGACGTGATGATCCCGCCCAAAAACCGCGCCAACATGGACAAGTGGATTCCGCTCGGCCGTTTCGGCACGCCGGAGGACTGCGCGGGCGCGGCGCTCTACCTCGCCAGCCCGCTCGCCGCGTGGGTGACCGGCACCGCGATCCACGTCGATGGCGGCGCGCTCGCCGCGGCGGGCTGGACGCGCACGCCGAGCGGCGAATGGACCGTGGTGCCGATGGTTAGCGGCAACGGCCTCAAGATACCGGGAAGCTGAAATGAGCGGGATCGCCGGTGGGACCTTGCTGGATCACATGCTGCTGCGGCGCAGCGCCGAAGTATACGCGGCCGGCGCCGACCGCCGCGACAAGGCGCTATGGCGCGAAGTGCTCGCCGAGGATTGCGTGATCGAGGGGCCGGGGTTCTCGATTCCCGGGCGCGAGGCCAACCTCGGTTCGATCGATCACCTGGCAGCGATGTTCCGCGCCACCGTTCACCGCGTCCACAACCAGCTCGCAAGGATCGACGGGAATCGCGCTTCGGGCGAAACCTATTGCACCGCCGATCATCTCCAGGCCGACGCGACGATCCTCAGTTGGTCGATCCGCTATCAGGACGAGTGGCGACGCGAGGATGCCGTCTGGCGCTTTACAAGGCGCGAACTGATCGTCGATTGGGAGGAAATGCGGCCCGTCACCGTGAGGGGGCCGGCATGAGCGGCGCGCTCGCCGGGCGGACCGCCTTCGTCACCGGCGCGAGCGGCGCGATCGCCACCGCCGCGGGCATTGCGCTGGCCCGCGACGGTGCGCAT
>JAUYQH010000110.1 GCA_030697365.1 Novosphingobium sp.
CGGTTGGCCGCTTCCATGATCGACGGGCCGCCGCCCGAGCAGATCACGAACTGGCGCTTGCCATCCTCGACAATGTTGCACTCACCGGCGAGCCGCCCAAGCTTGCGTGCTTCCTCGTAGTATTTCGAGTTGTCAATTAGGCGCTCGACCACCTTGCGCCGTTGGGGCGTGGTCGCGGTGGCGAGCGCTGCCTCGGCCTGCTCGGGCGCGGGGATCCGTGCGGAGCCATAGCAGACCAGCGTCGAGCCGATCCCGGCCTCCTCCATCAGCATTTCGCACTTGAGCAGCTCGAGCTGGAAGCGCACCGGGCGCAGTTCCTCGCGAAGCAGGAACTCGGTATCGCGAAATGCAAGGCGGTAGGCGGAATCGCGGGTCTGCGCAGTGTCGGGCGCCTGGCTCTCGGTGAACGCGGCCTCGGTCCGCGCACGGTGGAACTTGCGGCCGGTCACGTCGCGGTCTGCGGGGACCGGCTCGGGCAGCGGAGCCTTGTCGGGCGCGGCGGGGTTCTGTTCGGTCATCTCTTCTCCAGCCGTCCAGCACGAACGCACGATTGCATCCGCGCCGGGTAGCGCAGGAAAACCGGCCGCGCGGATGGGTGTGGTTGAATGCCCCGCGAGCTTTCGACCGAGGTCACTAAAACGGCAGAAAAGCCCGACTTTTCCGAAAGTGCCGTCAAATTGCCCCCGCATTTGCTCTCACGGGGCGATGTGAGAACTCGCTGTAAGGTGGCGGCAGTAGCCTTGCGGACCGAGCGCGACAAGGCCCGGGCTGCAGTGCAGGCGATTGCCGCCGTGATCCCGAATGCAATCCCAAGTCCGGTTGGCGATCCATGAACGCCCCCAAACCTTCAACGTTGCGGCATCCGCACCGAAGTGTTAGCCGCGCTCAAATGCGGACCCTCGTCCTGACAATGCTCGTGATCCTCGGGGTCGTGTTCGGCGGTACGCACGCGTCCGCGTTCCAGCACATCGACGAAGCCACCAGCGCTTTCGTGCAGGCCGGGGAGCATCCCCATTCGCATGCGGACGATGACCACGACGATGATGGCGGTCCGGGTTCGGACCAGATGGGTTCGGAAGTGGGCACCCACAATCATTGCGCGATGGACCGCGCGGTCGGTTCTGCGGGCGTGGCCTGCCTGGTGCGCGTTGCGTCAGAAGCAACCTTACCCCCGGCGACGCGGGCGCTCTCCTCACTCGACCAGGCTCCGCCGCTGGAGCCGCCCTCAGCCTGATTGCCGATTTCCCGGCGAGCGGATGCTCGCCCCAGCGAACCGCAATCAGGAATTCCCGATGTCATTCTCGATACGCGCGGCGTTGCTCGCCGGCGCCGTGCTCGTGGCCAGCGCTCCCGCGCTCGCCGAGAGGCTCGCTCTCGATCAGGCTATCGCTCGAGCCGAGGCTGCGACCCCCGCGCTCCGTGCCGCCGAAGCGGGCATCGCCGCGGCCCGCGGCGGCCTGCGCCAGGCCGATGTCCGTCCGAACCCTTACGTAACGGTCGATGCGGATAACTTCGCCGGGACCGGGCCCTACAACGTACTCGGCCGCGCAGAGATCGCCGCGACCTACAACCAGCCGATCGAACGCGGCGGCAAACGCGATGCGCGGGTGGCGCTGGCCCGCCGCGAGATCACGGTGGCCGAGGCTTCCGCACAGGTCGCCCGGCTCGAGCAGGCGGCTGCGGTGGAGCGCGCCTTCCACGGCGTCGGCATCGCCGAGTACGCACTGGAGATCGCACTTTCGCGGCAGTCGATCGAACAAGGGATGCAGCGCGAGGCGCTGCGGCGGGTGCGCGGCTACAAGGATCCACTGTTCGTCGAGACTCGGGCTGCTGCCCGCGTCGCGCAAGCCGGGATCGTTGTGGCCTCCGCGCGAAAAAGGCTGGCGACGGCACGCGCCGCGCTGGCCGGTTTCTGGGGCGAAACGGGTGCCGGGCTGGAGATCGAGAACGGCGCCTTCACCGCGGTCCCGACGGGTCTCCAGCTGGCCGCCGCCGACACTGCTTTGAACGAGGCCGCAGCCCAGCGCGCCGTCGCCGCAGTCGTGGTCGAACAATCGCGCGGCCGGCAGGACGTCACCGTGGGCGGAGGTGCTCGCTTTCTGCGTGAAACCAACGACGTCGCGGCTGTCGCCACCGTAACGATCCCGCTTGGCCGGTTCGACCGCAACCGGGGCGCGATCGAACGCGCGCGGGCCGAACGCGAGCGGATCGAACTTTCCGCGGAGACCGCGCGGCTCGATCGCCTGCGCCGGGTTGCCGCGCTTTCCGCCGATGCCGAGGCATCGCGCAGCCAGGCCGAGGCCATCGTCGCCGAGGTTTATCCCCGCACCGCCAAGACGATGGTTCAGGTGCGCGAAGGCTATGCCCGCGGTGGGTTCGCCTTTCGCGACATGCAGGACGCCGCCGACGCGATCCTGCGCGCGCAGGAAGACTGGCTCGAGGCCATCACCCGCTACCGCGAACTCCAGACCGAACTGAACCGGCTGACCGGGCGCTTCGACGCCGCCGCGCCGCAGGAGACCATGCCATGACCCGCGGCTTTCTGACCCCGATTGCTTTCGCCGTGGCCGCGATCGTCGGCACAGCTTCGCTTTCCGGCTGCGGTAACACTGCAGAACCGGTGGAAGCTGAGGTCGCTGCGGGCGACTATGCCAAGGGGCCGCACAACGGGCGGCTGCTGACCGATGGCGACTTCGCGCTCGAAATGACCATCTTCGAGGACGGCGTGCCACCGCAGTTTCGCGTCTACCCGACACGCGAGGGCAAGCCTGTCGATCCGCGCGGCGTGCGCCTTTTGGTCGCGCTCAAGCGGCTCGACGGGCAGGTCGACCGGTTCGCATTCGTGCCCGAGAAGGATGCACTGGTCGGCCAGGGCACGGTGGTCGAGCCGCACAGCTTCGACGTCGAGGTCATCGCGGTCGAGCGCGGCAAGCGCCATCGCTGGACATACGCCAGCCCCGAAGGCCGCACTCGCATCGCCGCCGACGCGGCGAAAGCCGGGGGCGTCGTCATCGAGAAGGCCGGACCGCAGACCATCGGCGATCTGCGCGAGCTGGAGGGCACGGTCCAGCTTTCCCCGGCGGCACGCTCCGAGGTGCGCGCCCAGTTTCCCGGCCGGGTGGTTGCGGTAACCCGCGCGGTCGGGGATTATGTGCGCAAGGGCCAGCTGCTGGCGCGAATCGAATCGAGCGAGTCGCTGCAGATCTACCCGGTCTATTCGCCCGTCAGCGGGGTGGTGGCCGAGCGCAACGCCAACGTCGGCAACGTCGCCTACGATCAGCCGATCTATGTGATCAGCGACCCGCAGGCGACTACCGTCGTGTTCAACGTGTTCCCTCGCGATCTGGCGTTTGTTCGGCCCGGCCAAAGGGTGACGATCGAAACTCTCGACGGCCAGCCGGTCGCGGACTCGACCCTGTCGGGGTATCTCCCCGAAGGCAACGCCGAAGCGGGAACCGCGCTGATGCGCGCCAACTTGCCCAACCGCGACGGCCGTTGGCGCGCCGGGATGGCACTGCACGGCCGGGTGACGGTCAACGCGGTTACCGTCCCACTCGCGGTGCGCACCGAAGCGCTTCAGCCGTTCCGCGACTTCACCGTGGTCTTCGCCAATTACGGCGAGGACTACGAAGTCCGCATGCTGGAGCTGGGGCGCAAGTCCGCCGAATGGACCGAGGTCCTGTCGGGCCTCAAGCCGGGCACGCCTTACGCCGCCAAGGGCGCCTTCCTGATCCGCGCCGATGTCGAGAAATCGGGCGCGAGCCACGATCACTGATCGGACACCTGACCATGCTCCCTCGCATCATCGGTTTTTCGATCCGGCAGCGCTGGCTGATCATGGCGCTCGTCGTCGCGCTCGTCGCGCTCGGCCTGTGGAGCGCCAGCAAGCTGCCGATCGACGCGGTTCCCGACATCACCAACGTCCAGGTCCAGGTCAACACCGAGGCCGAGGGGTTTTCACCGCTCGAAGCCGAGCAGCGGATCACCTACCCGATCGAGACCGCGCTCGCGGGAGTGCCCAGGCTCGATTACACCCGCTCGGTCTCGCGCTACGGCCTGAGCCAGGTCACGGTCGTGTTCGAGGACGGCACCGACCTCTACTTCGCGCGCCAGCTCGTCAACGAGCGGCTTCAGGCGGCCAAGGCGCAACTGCCCCCGGGGATCGAACCCCAGATGGGTCCGACCGCGACCGGGCTCGGCGAGATCTTCATGTATTCGGTGACGCCCAAGCCGGGCGCGCGCCAACCCGACGGCAGCGCCTGGACTCCCACCGATCTGCGCACGTTGCACGACTGGGTCGTGCGTCCGCAGCTGCGCAACGTCCCCGGCGTGGCCGAGGTCAACACCGTCGGCGGCTACACCAAGCAGTATCACGTCACCCCCAACGCCGAGCAACTCGCCGCGCTGGGCATTTCCCTGGGCGACCTGGTCGAAGCGCTGGAACGCAACAATGCCAATGCCGGTGCCGGATATGTCGAGCGTGCCGGAGAGCAAATCCTGATCCGCATCCCGGGCCAGGCGTCGGGCGAGGCGGATTTGGGCGAGATCATCGTTGCCACGCGCGGCGGTGTTCCGATCCGCGTCTCGAACATCGCCGAGGTGACCATCGGTTCGGAGTTGCGCACCGGCGCCGCGACCGAGAACGGCAAGGAGATCGTTCTGGGCACGATCTACATGCTGACCGGCAGCAACCCGCGAATTGTGGCGCAGGCCGCGGCCGAGCGGCTCGAGGCGGTCAACCGCTCGCTCCCCGCGGGGATCGTCGCGCAGCCACTCTACGATCGCACCGAACTGGTCGAACGAACGATCGCCACGGTCGAGAAGAACTTGGCCGAGGGCGCCTTGCTGGTGATCATCGTGCTGTTCCTGCTTCTGGGCAACGTCCGCGCGGCCCTGATCACCGCCGCGGTCATTCCCGTTGCCATGCTGATGACGCTGACCGGGATGGACGCTGGCGGCGTTTCGGCCAACCTGATGAGCCTGGGTGCGCTCGACTTCGGGCTGATCGTCGATGGTGCGGTGATCATCGTCGAAAACTGCCTGCGCCGGCTTGGCGAAGCGCAGCACCGGCTGGGTCGGCTGCTCCATCGCGACGAACGCTTCGGCCTGGTTGCTTCCGCGAGCAGCGAGGTGATCCGGCCGAGCATTTTCGGGGTGGTCATCATCACCGTGGTCTACCTGCCGATTTTCGCACTGACCGGGATCGAGGGGAAGACCTTTCACCCGATGGCGTTGACCGTGATGATCGCGTTGACCGCAGCGCTTATCCTGTCGCTGACTTTCGTTCCTGCGGCGATCGCCATGTTCGTGACGGGCAAGGTCGAGGAAAAGGAAAACCGCGTGATGCGCTGGATGCGCGCGCGCTACGCGCCGTTGCTCGACCGGACGCTGCACCGCGGCAAGCTGTTGATCGGGGGCGCGCTTGGGCTGGTGCTGCTGAGCGGGCTGCTGGCGACCCGGCTGGGTTCGGAGTTCATCCCCAACCTCGACGAGGGCGACATCGCGATGCACGCGCTGCGCATCCCCGGCACCAGCCTGAGCCAGGCGATCGCGATGCAGGAATCGCTCGAAAAGCGGATCACGAAGTTCCCCGAAGTCGAGCGGGTGTTCGCCAAGATCGGCACCGCCGATGTCGCGACCGACCCGGTCCCGCCGTCGGTGGCCGACAACTTCATCATGCTGAAAGACCGCAGCGAATGGCCAGACCCGCGCAAGCCGCGCGAACAGTTGGTCGCCGAGCTCAATGAAGCGGTCCAGAAGATCCCGGGCAACAATTACGAGTTCACCCAGCCGGTGCAAATGCGCCTGAACGAGCTGATCGCCGGGGTCCGCGCCGACGTGGCGGTCAAGCTGTTCGGCGAGGATCTCGACCAGCTCCTCGAAACCGGTGGTGCGATCGAGGATGTCGTGAAGGCGATACCCGGAGCCGAGGACGTCAAGCTGGAGCAGGTCACCGGGCTCCCGGTCCTGTCGGTTACTCCCCGCCGCACGATGCTCGCCCGCTACGGAATCAACGTTGGCGACGTGCAGGACGCGGTCTCGATCGCCACAGGTGGTCGGCAGGCGGGGCAGGTGTTCGAGGGCGACCGCCGCTTCGATGTGGTCGTGCGCCTGCCCGAAGTCAGCCGCACCAACCTGAACGAATTGGGCCGCCTGCCGATCCCGCGCAAGACTGCGGGCGGAGTGACCGAGTTCGTGCCGCTGTCCGAGATCGCCGACATTGCCCTGTCGGTCGGCCCCAACCAGATCAGCCGCGAGAACGGCAAGCGCCGCGCAGTGATCACCGCCAACGTCCGCGACCGCGACCTCGGCTCGTTCATCACGGAGCTGCGTACAAGAATCGATGCCGAGGTGGTGCTGCCCGAGGGGTATTTCGTGCAATACGGGGGGACTTTCGAGCAGCTCCAGTCGGCTGCTACCCGCCTTCAGATCGTCGTTCCGGTCGCGCTGCTGCTGATCTTCGGGCTGCTCTATGCGCTGTTCCGCTCGATGCGCGATGCTGCGATCGTGTTTTCCGGCGTGCCGCTTGCTTTGACCGGGGGCGTGCTCGCGCTGGCGCTGCGCGGCATCCCGATGTCGATCTCGGCCGGGGTCGGGTTCATCGCGCTGTCAGGTGTGGCCGTGCTCAACGGCGTGGTGATGGTCACCTTCATCAACGACTTGCGCGAACGCGGCCAGGCGCTTGACGCAGCCATCCGCGAAGGCGCGCTGACCCGGCTACGCCCGGTTCTGATGACCGCGCTCGTCGCATCGCTGGGTTTCGTACCGATGGCACTCAACGTGGGCGCGGGCTCGGAAGTCCAGCGGCCGCTCGCGACGGTGGTAATCGGCGGCATCATCTCATCGACGATCCTGACCCTGATCGTTCTGCCGGCGCTTTACCGACTGGTTCATGGCCGCCGCGAGCGGGCCGAGGCTCCCGATCATCCATTGCGCCCATTTGCCTCTCCCGCCAGGGGCGAAACCGAAGCTGTTTAGGCATTGGAAGGCAGCCGATCGCTCATGAGCCTTCGCCTTGGGTCATGATCTTGACCGGTATGCGCAGGAACCTGACGCCGTTGGCCTCGGCTTCCGGGAAGTTACCGGCCCGGATGTTGACCTGGATCGAAGGCAGCAGCAGCTTCGGGACCGCAAGCGTTTCATCGCGCGCCTCGCGCATGGCGACGAATTCGTCCTCGGTTATGCCGTCGTGGACATGGACGCTGCCGTGCCGTTGTTCGCCGACGGTGGTTTCCCAGCGGTAATCGTCGCGACCCGGCGCCTTGTAGTCGTGGCACAGGAATAGCCGGGTGTCGTCGGGCAGGCTCAACACCCGGCGGATCGAGCGATAGAGCTGGCGCGCGTCACCGCCGGGAAAATCGGCCCGGGCGGTGCCGTAGTCGGGCATGAACAAAGTGTCGCCGACGAACGCCGCGTCACCGATCAGGTAAGCGACGTCGGCCGGGGTATGACCGGGAACGTGGATGACCTCGACGTCCAGCGAACCGATGGCGAAGTGGTCGCCGTCGGCGAATAGCCGGTCAAAGTCCGATCCGTCGGTTTTCAGGTCGTCGAACGCGAAAACCGGGCGGAAGATTTTCTGCACGTCGCGGATGTGTTCGCCGATACCGATCGCGGCACCGGTCTTCGCCTTGAAGAACGGCGCGGCGGACAGATGGTCGGCGTGGGCATGGGTTTCGAGCACCATGACGATCCGCCAATCGTGCTTGGCGGCGAACGCCAGGATCCGCTCGGCCGAGCGCGGGTCGGCTTCGCCGCTCGCCAGATCGAAATCCAGCACCGGGTCGATGACCGCGGCGTCGCGAGTGACGGGATCGGCGACGAGGTAACTGATCGTATTGGTCGGCTCGTCGAAGAACGCTTCGATGATCGGCTGGGTGGGCATCGTTCGATTCCTTGATGGCGCTTGACACTATATGAGACTATGCTAATTAAGCAAGCTCTAATCAAATAAGGCCCCGCGATGCTCAAGCCCCCCATGGACCTCGCCACGTTCGAGACCAAAGCAGGCGATGTCTCGTCGTTGCTCAAGGCGATGGCCAATTCCCGACGACTGATGGTCCTGTGCAAGCTGGTCGAGCATGGGGAGATGACCGTGGGCGACCTGGCGGTCGAAGTCGGGCTGTCGCAATCGGCGCTCTCGCAACACCTGGCGAAGATGCGCGACGAGAACCTCGTCACCTTCCGCCGCGAGAGCCAGACGTTGTGGTACCGGGTCGCCGACCCTCGCACCGAGACGCTGCTGGCCACGCTCTACCAACTCTACTGCAAGGATTGATCGGATGATGTTGCCTACCCTTACCCCTGCCGAGGCGCAGCGGGCGATCAAAGCCGGAGCGCTGCTCATCGACATCCGCGAGCACGACGAGCACGCCCGCGAAGCGATCCCCGGAGCGCTCAACCTGCCGCTGGCGCGAATCGGCGAGTTGCCTCTCGCGGAGGCCGGTTACGTGTTCCACTGCCGTTCGGGAATGCGCACCGATGCCAACGCCGCGCGACTTGCGGCGGCTGCGCGGGGGGCGCCCTGCCATTCCCTCGCCGGCGGGATCGATGCGTGGCGCGCGGCCGGCCAGATGACGCTGCGCGTTCCCGGCCAACCCATCGAGATCATGCGCCAGGTGCAATTGGTCGCGGGCGGGCTGGTGCTGATCGGGGTGGTTCTCGGCTTTCTCGTCTCACCCGCCTTGTTCGGATTGTCGGCATTCGTTGGCGCGGGGCTGATGACGGCGGGCGCGACGGGCTGGTGCGGGATGGCGAAGCTGCTGCGCCACCTTCCGTGGAATCGCCCGGCGACATCGGCCTGAACGGCGATGCCGCTGATCGAAGCCCTGCTTGCCGCGGTATCGGGAGGCATCGTCGGTATCGTCCTCGGACTGGTCGGCGGCGGCGGCTCGATCCTGGCGGTGCCCTTGCTGGTCTATCTGGTCGGGGTGACCAATCCGCATGTCGCGATCGGGACCAGCGCTCTGTCGGTCGCGGCCAGCGCTGCTTCGGCGCTGGTCGGCCATGCCCGTGCCGGGACCGTCAAATGGCGCTGCGCCTTGATGTTCGCCGCCGCGGGCAGCTTCGGCGCCTTCGGCGGATCGACCCTCGGCCAAGCGATCGACGGGCAGCGACTGCTGTTCCTGTTCGCCATCGTGATGATCGTCGTCGGCTTGACGATGCTGCGCGGCCGCGGCGATCCGGGCAATCCGGACGTCGTCTGTACCCGCACCAACGCGCCCAAGGTCGTCGGCTTCGGCCTTGGCAGCGGGGCGTTCTCGGGCTTCTTCGGGATTGGCGGGGGCTTCCTGATCGTACCCGGACTGGTGGCCGCGACCGGAATGCCGATGCTCAACGCGATCGGCTCCTCGCTGGTTGCGGTGACCGCGTTCGGGCTGACCACCGCTGCAAGTTACGCAATCTCGGGCCTGATCGACTGGCCGCTAGCGGCGGTGTTCATCGGCGGCGGGATCGTAGGCAGCCTTGTCGGCGGCGGGATTTCGAGGCGACTGGCCGCGAGAACCAGCGCGCTCAAGACCGTGTTCGCCGTCCTCATCTTTCTGGTCGCCGCGTATATGCTCTGGCAAAGCGGCCGGGCTTTCTGGGAGGTAGCATGAAACAACTCACGCGGATCGACGCTTGGCTTGCGCCCGGCGAACCGCTTCGATCATGGTTCGACCCGACTTTCCGCGTCGCCACCAGCCTGATCTTCATCATCGGGGGAATCGGTCATTTCGCGGCCCACGACCACATGCTTCAGCGGATGGGGGAATCGCCCTGGCGCGACGTGGTCGGCGTGATCGGCGATCCGTCCTGGCTGCTGTGGCTCAGCGGCGTTGTCTTCGTGATCTTCGGGATCACTCTTGCGCTGGGGCTCCTTACCCGCGTCTCTGCGCTCGTCATTCTGGTCACGCTGATCCCGATTACGATCGCCGTCCACGTGGCCCCCGGCCACACCGGGCCGTTGCTCAAGAACATCGCAATCATGGGGGCGTTGCTCTACTTCTACGCCAACGGGCCGGGCCGGTTCGCAATCGGTCGTTAGACCAATTCCGGGCCTTGCACCGTCCCCGTAAAGTCAGGCGGTCACATCTTCATGCCTGCATGGGGATCGGTCGTGGCGGAGGGCGTCGGGGTTGGCCGCGGCGCTGCCTTCGCCGGGGCGGAACCGGCCGCAGGCCGCTTGGGCGCGGGGGTGGCCTTGGGCGCAGGAGATCCCGCCGTCGCCTTCGCGGGCTCTGATGCGCTCGCGGCCTTCGGCATCGGCTCGCCCTCCAGCATCGCCTCGATCATCGCGATTTCCTCGGACTGATCGGCCCTGACCTTCTGCGCCGCGGCGCGGACCCGGCCGGTGGCGCCCTTGGCGAGGACGACGTCCGAAAGCGCGATGGCGCCGCGATGATGCTCGGCCATCTTGCGCAGATAAGTCTCCGAGACGTCGGCACCCTTGGCCGCCATCATCGCTTCGTGCATCGTCCTGTTCGCCGGCTTGAACGGCTCGAGGCTGACGGGGTCCGCGGGCGATGTGCTCAGCAGCCTGGTCAGATCCTCAGTTTCCTTGCCCTGCATGGCGATGGTCTGCCGGGCCATGGCGCGCACGTCGGGCGTCGGGTTCCGCTCGAGGACGACCTCGGACATCGCGATCGCGCCGCGATGATGTTCGATCATCTGCTTGACCCAGGTGTCCGACACGTCGGCACCGATCGCGGTCATCATCTTGTCGTTCATCGCCATTTCGGCGGCGGCGAACGGGTTGTTGGGATCGTCCATATCCATGGCCGCGCCTGCGGTGGCGTCGGCCGCAGGGGTTTCATCGGTGCCCGAACCGCAGGATGCGAGCAGAACGGTTGCGGCCGTCGCGATGAAAAGCGTTTTGAACTTGATCATGGGAATTCCTCTTGAATGATTCTCGGCCGCACCAAGCTTGTTGCGACCGCGAATAACATCACCAGTTCATGTGATCGACGCCGTGGACCATTGCGCCGCCATACCAGCCCTGGACGACGATCGTCGCGGTGATGGCGGCAAGACCGAAGATCATGCCCGTGCTGCGGTCCTCGTCGGGCCGGTGCCACGCCCATAACCCCAACCCCAACGCGCCAACGCCGATCGCCGTTCCGAGCCAGCGATGTATCTGGATCAGCTCACCGTCGGTGGCAAAGTCGAACCCGCCGTCGAACCAGCCGAGAACCGCCGCAACCGGCGCGGTGATGCCGCCGGCGACGACCAAAAACTGAACCGGCTTGGCGAAGGCCGGTCTGCGACGGCCGAAGATCGCGGTGAACAACGCCGCCGGGAAGAACGCGATCGGAAAATGGACGATCATCGGGTGCAACCGGCCGAGCCAGTCGATCCCACGCTCGAAAGTCGTCATGTCCGATCGATCCGCGCTCATTTCCTCCATCATCCCGCCCATTTGCGCGTGCATCGCGGTCGGATCGTCACCCATCGCGGCCGCGGCAGCGGACTGCGATCGGGGTGGACCGACCTGGGCCGCCGCGTCCTGCTTCCTGTGATCCTTGTGCGCGAGCGCGGGACTGATGGAGCCGAGCACCAGTGCGGCGAGCATTGCGAACACGAGCCAGGCCCCGTGAGCGCACGGCTGGCCGATCGGCGACTCGCGGATGGCCGGCATCAGCTTCCCTTCGGCTTGCGCGCCGAGTTGTGCATCGTCAGGATCTTCCACTGTCCGCCGATCCTCTTCAGCACGCTGGTCGCCACCCCCCGCCGCTCGGCGATTTCGCCCTTCTTGGTTTCGATGCGGTAATTGTAGGTCTCCGTCGCCAGCGCGACCGGACCCTCGAAACGGACATCGACCTTGTAGTCCGAAAAGCCGAAGCTTTTGAACGCGCCGAGTTCGGGGCCGAGATGATGCGCGAGATAATTGGCGTAGCTGCCCTCGACCCCGCCGGTCTCGAATATGGTCGCATCCGCAGCGAACAGCCGCTCGGTGCCGGTCGCGTCGAGACGCTCGATCGCCGCCTTGTATTGCGAGAGGACCGAGCGGACCGCGGCCTCGTCGGGGTTCTGCGCGGCCCCGGTCGGTGCAGCCGCTGGATGCTCGCCCGGCGCATGCGCGGCCAAAGGTTGGGCGGCCAGAGCTGCGGCCGCGATCGTGACGATAATCTTCATGCTCAATCCCCTTTTGGAGCGCCTCGCTGTCGATCTTGCTAGAACCAGGCGCGGATCCCCAGGACGACGCTGGTCGACGATGGATCCTCGCCCGCCGCGCGCGCGAAGTCGGCGGTGTCGCCCAGCTTGCGGTCCCACGAAACCCCGACATAAGGCGCGAACTCGCGGGCGATCTCGTAGCGCAGGCGCAAGCCCAGCTCGATGTCCGACAGACCCGCACCGATGCCGTTCTCGGGCACGTCCTGCGCGGCGAGGTTGAGTTCGGCGCGCGGCTGGAGGATCAGCCGCTGGGTGATGCGCTGGTCATAGTACCCTTCGAGCCGGCCGAGGACGTCGCCCTTGTCCGACAGGAACAGCGCGCCTTCGACCTCGAACCAGTAGGGCGCCAGTCCTTCGAACCCGACCGTCGCGTAAGTGCGTGACGGGTTGGGTGTGAAGTCGTGGCGCAGGCCCGCGTGGAGGTTGAAGTAGGGACCGATCGCGCGGCTGTAGAGCGCCTGGACTTCGGCATCGTCGGGCCCTTCCCCGAAGCTGCCCGAGCCTTCGGATTTGATCACCAGCCGGTTTATATCGCCGCCGAACCAGCCCTCGCCGTCCCAGCGATAGCCATCGCGGCCTTCGCGCAGCTGAACTTCGGCGAGGTTGAACATGATCAGCGAGAAAGTGCCGCCACCGTGCTCGCGGCGCAGCGTCCGGCGGGCCCCTACCATCGCGTCGCGACCCCAGATGCGGTCGGCATACGTCGGCTCGGGTGCGGCCGGGGCGGGCGCATCGCCGGCGGGCAGCGCGGTCCCACCCGCGGCGGCGTCGCCGGGCATCGCGGACATATCGTGGCCGGGCATGGCCGCCATGTCGTCGGGCTTGCTAGCATCCGCAGGAGCAGCGGGCGTCGCGGTGCAATGGCCCATCGCCGCATGCTCGGGCGGGCAGGACGGGCTCGCCGCCGCGGGGGGCGCGGCTCTCGGAGCTGGCGCGGCGTGGCCCGCATGCGGATCGACGGGCGCCGAAACAGGGGCCGGAGCCGGCTGCGCAACCTTGGGCGTACAATGCCCCATGGCGGCGTGCTCGGGCAGGCAATCGGGATCCGTCGCTGGCGCAGGGGTCGGGGCGGGACTGGCCGGCATCTGCATCCCGGGCATCGCCGAATGGTCCATCGTCTGCGCCCACGCCGGGGCGGAAAGGCCGAGCAGCGACGCGGCGGAGAAGAGGGCGCGGGCGGTCATGCCGCGTCTCCACCGCGCGGCCGGACCGTGACGACCTGCATCATCCCCGCGTGCATGTGATAGAGCATGTGGCAGTGGAACGCCCAGTCGCCGACCGCGTCGGTGGTGACGTCGAATGTCACCGTGCCGCCCGGCTGAACCTGCACCGTGTGCTTGCGCGGCGCGTATTCGCCGTGCCCCGTCACCAGCTCGAAGAAGTGGCCGTGGAGATGGATCGGGTGGCCCATCATCGTGTCGTTGACCAATGTCACCCGCACCCGCTCGTCCTTGAGGAACGGGATCGGCTCCCTGACCTCGTTCAGCTTCTCGCCGTCGAAGGCCCACATGTAGCGCTCCATGTTGCCGGTGAGGTGGATACGCATGGCCCGGACGGGCGCGCGCACGTCGGGATTGCGCGTCACCGCCATCAGGTCGCGATAGGTCAGCACCTTG
>JAUYQH010000125.1 GCA_030697365.1 Novosphingobium sp.
TACCTACGATACTACAACCACCAGCGACTCCACTCCGCTCTCGAGTACCGCTCGCCGGTTGACTACGAGTCGCATGTCGCGTAATACATCGGTGTCAACGAAACCGAGGGAAGATCCCGAGCCGGCTGGCCGCGCTGGCCAACCGGCAGTACGTTGTTCGGGAAGCGGGGCGCCAGCGCGGCCAAGACGCCGGCTCGCAGGTTTCCACTCTGTTAGGCTGCTCGCAAGGGCTTTCAGCCGGAGGGGCGATGCCATCTCTCTTCAACCCGAACACTCGAGACGCGGTCCTAGCGCGTACCGCTCGTCTGTCCCCCACGTCGCAACCACTGTGGGGTCGCTTCACAGCCCAGGAAATGGTGTGCCACGTGAGTTGCGAGTTGCGCGAGGGCCTCGGCGAGCTCGAGACCGGGCCGCTGCCAAGGCGCCTAGCACTCGCACCCGTCAGCTGGCTCCTCATTCACATTGTGCCTTGGCCCAAAGGCAGGGGTAAGAGCCCGCGGGAGTGGCTTGCTACGCAGCCGACGACATGGGACGCCGATGTCGCTCGCTTGCGCGACCTGATCCACCGGTTCGCGGCCCGCGGCCCAAGGGCGGACTGGCCACCGAACCGGGCGTTTGGCGCGATTTCGGGACGCAGTTGGGGGGTACTAGAACACAAGCATCTCGATCATCATCTTCGGCAGTTCGGTGTCTGACCGCCCCCGCCTGCGCGAGCAGCCTAACTATGCGTTGAAGCTGTCGGCGGCCATCCGTCGTCGGACTGGCTCTGGCTGTCGGCGGCCGCGCCGCAGCTTAACGCTATTCGTTAGGCGTCGCAAGGACATCGTTTACGGGTATCCCTTTGGGTCATCCGTCCATCAAAGCAGAGGAGCACTTCGGTCAAGCGCGTGAGTCCTCCGTCGTCCCTCGGCGGGGAGTCACTTGCATCCCATAACGGGTCGCATTACTTTGCTTAATAAAGTACATTGTCCTGCGAATGGCAGGGCTCTTCAGGAGGCAATTCATGACCGTTGACAACATCTTCAGACGCCTGCGTGGCGCGTTGGGGAACGCTCTGGTGTGGGGGGTTGGCTGGTTCACCGCTGCGTTCGCGGGCTTCGCCGTGCTACGTGTTGCCGGCATCCTCCCTGAGACGCTCTCTTGGGCACAGGGACTCGGCGTCGCTATCAGGTTCGGGATCGTCGGTGTCTTCGCAGGGGGAGCCTTCTCTAGCGTCATAAGGCTTTTGTATCACGGGCGGCGTCTTTCGGAAATCAGTTGGGTGCGTTTCGGAATCGGTGGGGCGGTCGTTACAGGCTTGTTTGTGCCGGTGTTCCTCCAGACGATGAATTTGCTTTCGGGGGATGGACTCGTGCCGTGGGAACTCGTCCTTGATGACGGGCTTGGGACAGCGGCGTTCGGCGGCGTTGCAGCCGCCGTTTCGCTCAAACTTGCCCAACGCGCGGTTACCGTACTTCCTGGTAGGAGTCAGGACCAACTCGACCGTTTGGAGAGCGTGGATCGCTTCGCGTCGGCGGGAGAGCGGGATTACCCGATAACGCAACGCTCCCGCTCGGCCCAGCGCTGAGGATCGACGCGCAGCGACACCTAACACGCAATTGCTGCTGCTGACGGCGACGAACTCATCGGCTCGCGCTACGCGCTTGCACCGATCATCTTGGGCCGCAGCAGAACTGCAGGATCGTTAGGCGTACGAGTCATGCATTCTCGTCGGGAGTGTGCTATTAGCATCGCGATCCCTATAGGCTGGCTCGTCTTCCTCGTCGCACTGCTATTCCGAGTCATCTTCGCGGGACCGGCGAGCGCGGCAAACCCACTGTGCGCGCTGTCTCGGCGTACTGGCCGCGCTGCTGGCGCACGTCATGGATCGACGTCGGCCGGACCCGCCGATCCGCACCCGCGCGACGCCTAACGTGGCGTTGCAGCTGCCGAGCGAGTGGGAGCATCGGGTTTCTCGCCCGTCGGCATCACGACCGCGCATCATTGTTGTGCGCCCGTTGGGGCTCGCAGCTGAACTTGGCCGTTAGGCGGCACCAGCGTAGGGAGCAGGTGAACCTCGACACGGACGGAAGGGGCGCCGGCCTGCAACTCCGCCGTTCGACGGCCCGGTGGCAGCCGAAACCGTATCCGCGGAGTCGCTTGACCCTCGTGAAGCGGCGTTGTACTTTGCAGTAGCAAGTACTTTGGACCACGAAACGGGAGATGAGGGAGAGGAGGATGCGGCATCTCATCAAGCGACGGCGGTTGGTCGTACTGCTAGGAGCGGCAACCACTCTTGTTGTGGTCCTCGGCATGCTCTGGCGCTCTGCGATCAAGAGAAACCGTTCGGTGCCCGATGAGCCGTTCCGCATCGCTGGCAACCTCTACTACGTCGGCGCCACCGGCGTCACCGCCTTCCTGCTCACCGGGCCCGAGGGCCACGTATTGATCGACGGCGGCTATCCCGAAACCGCCCCGCTGATCATGGCGAGCATCGCGAAGCTCGGCTTCGACATCACCGACGTCAGAGTATTGCTCAACTCGCACGCGCACTCCGACCACGCGGGCGGACTTCGCGCCCTGCAGGAGGCGTCCGGTGCCGAGCTGTGGATCAGCGAAGGCGATGCCGATGTCATCGCAGCCGGCGGCGCCGGTGACCGAACCCTTGGCCCGTTCAGGTTTCTCGGGTTTCTCGGGCTCGGCAGATTCCCCGCGTCGCGCGTCGACCACCGGTTCAAAGACGGCGCGACGATCCGCCTCGGGCCGCTTACACTCACCGCCCATGTCACCGCCGGCCACACGCCCGGCTGCACATCATGGTCGTTCCCCGTCCACGACGGCGACCGTGAGTTGCTTGCCGTCGACATCTGCAGCCTCACGTTGTTCCCGTACGTGTCAAAACTGGTCGAGCCGGAGACGTATCCGGGAATCCGGTCTGACTTCGAGCGGAGCTTCAGCGTGCTGCGGAGCCTGCCCGCGGACATCTTCCTGGCCTCGCACGCGAACTGGTTCAGCATGAAGCGCAAGCTCCTCGAACGCTCCGACGCCGAGAACCCGGTGGAACCGTTCATCGATCGGGCCGGCTACCTCAGCTTCATCGATCGAGCCGAGGCGACATTCCGTGAAACGCTCGCGAAGCAGCAGAGACGCCCCTAGGCACCTTACCAGGCTGATTCGGCCGATCCGTTCCTCGTCTGACTGCGGCACGCTGGAACGTGATGAGTGCCGCCTAACAGGGCCGTGAAGCTGGCGCGGCCAGAGGCTGCGAGTGCATTCTGGTTCGTCGAGGCCGCGCAGCTTACGGCCGAATCGTTATGCGGACCCGTTCCGTGCTGCATTCGCCGTCCGAGGTAGTTACAACCGGAGTGACCGCGCATCGTTGGATCGGCGGCTGCAGCGATCGCTCGTTATCTCCAACCCGCACTCTTCGTTCCGTGGCGCGCCCGCGCCCTCATGGGCTGAAGGCGGACGTCCCGGCGGCGCGGATTGATCAGCGGGACCCTCGTCCGGCAGCCGACGTCACCTGCTCGACGGGTCCAGAGATCCGGGTACGGGCGACACGCTCTCTGTCCTGCTAAACCGGACGAGGGGCCACCGCGACTACGGCGGGGTCGGCCGGAGCCGCGCACCAAGGGAGCCCAGGGCGCAGCGCCGCTCGAGAACCTTGACCGCCCGAGCGACAGCGACGTAGCTTGCCACCATGCCTCTTGCCACAGAACCCATCGGCAGCATCCCGCGTCCCGCCAAGCTCATCGACGGCATAACGGCCTT
>JAUYQH010000129.1 GCA_030697365.1 Novosphingobium sp.
AATTACGTGAGCTGCCGACGGGTCGGTGCGTGGGAAGCAATAACGAACCGCGCCAGCTAGTCATCCGCCTCTGTAGTGTCGGCGTAGGCGATGAGCGGTTCTGGCTCGATCCACCGAATCTATCGCTGAGACTTGGCGCGCCGCCGCCGCATGTTGCGACGCATCATAATTTGATGCTATTGCCGTCGGCAATCACAAATCACGCGCGGCGCGGTCGCCAGAGTGCGGGATGACAAGGAGCGCTGGTCAAGATGGCGAAGTCCAAGACGATGGCGGACGATGGCGTCGTCACGATCAAGAAATACGCCAATCGGCGGCTCTATGATACTGAACGCAGCTGTTACATCACGCTCGAGGATCTCGGCACGATGGTGCGCGACGGGCGCGATTTTCGCGTTGTTGATGCCAAGAGCGGCGACGACATCACGCATAATGTGCTGACGCAGATCATCATGGACGAGGAAACGCGCGGCGAGACGTTGCTGCCGGTCAATTTCCTGCGTCATCTGATCGGCATGTACGGCGACAAGATGCAGTCGATGGTGCCGCAATATCTGGAAGCGTCGATGACGGCGTTCCGCAAAAACCAGCAGGATGTTCGCGCCGCATTCGATGGCGTACTGGGGTCGAACCCGCTTGCCGAGCTGACGCGGCGGAATATGGAGATGTTCCAGCAAGCAGCGGGCGTCCTGATACCGGGCGTCGGCGGCGCGAAGGCAAAGGATGCCGAAATCGCGGCGCTGAAAGCCGAAGTGGCGGCGCTCAAGGCCGAACTCGCCAAGAAATAAACGGATCGGGCGCTCCTTCGCCCTTAAAAGACAGAAATCGGATTATATGGTCAAACATGCGCTCAGCGTAACCCGGCAGGCCGACTTCGCGGCCTGGTATCAGGATGTCATTGCCGAAGCCGACCTGGCCGAGGAATCGGGCGTACGCGGCTGTATGGTCATCAAGCCCTGGGGTTACGGCATCTGGGAACGCATCCAGACCGTGATGGACGCCGCGATCAAGGATGCCGGGGTCCAGAACTGCTATTTCCCGCTATTCATTCCCTTGAGCTTCTTTGAGAAGGAAGCCGACCATGTCGATGGTTTTGCCAAGGAAATGGCAGTCGTCACCCACCACCGCCTGATCCAGGACGGCAAGGGCAAGCTGGTTCCTGATCCCGAGGCGAAGCTGGAAGAGCCGCTGATTGTCCGGCCGACCTCGGAAACGGTGATCGGCGCCGCGATGAGCCGCTGGGTGCAGAGCTGGCGCGACCTGCCGCTGAAGGTCAATCAATGGGCAAACGTCGTGCGCTGGGAAATGCGCACCCGCATGTTCCTGCGCACCAGCGAATTCCTGTGGCAGGAGGGCCATACCGCGCACGCCGACAAGGCCGATGCGATGGCCGAGACGCTGCGCGCGCTCGAAATGTACCGCGCCTTTGCCGAGGACGTGTTGGCGATGCCCGTGGTTGCAGGCGAAAAGCCCGAGAACGAGCGCTTTCCGGGCGCGGTCGCGACCTATTCGATCGAGGCGATGATGCAGGACGGCAAGGCACTGCAGGCCGGCACCTCGCATTACCTCGGCACCGGTTTTGCCGAGGCGGCGGGCATTCGGTATCAGGACAAGGACGGCGGCCATAGCCTCTGCCACACGACGAGCTGGGGCACGTCGACGCGCATGATCGGCGGCGTCATCATGACGCATGGCGACGACGACGGCCTGCGCTGTCCGCCGCGCATCGCGCCGCACCAGATCGTCATCGTACCAATGCTGCGCGACAATGAAGAGGATCAGGCGATCCTCGACTATTGTGCTGCGCTGCAGGCCGAACTGAAGACGCTCGATGCGTTTCGCGAGCCGCTGCGCGTCCATCTCGATGCGGGGGCCAACAAGGCGCAGACCAAGCGCTGGGGCTGGGTCAAGAAGGGCGCGCCGGTCATCCTGGAAATCGGCCCGCGCGACGTCGCCGGCGGCAATGTTGCGGTGATCCGCCGCGACCGGCTCTACAAGGACGATGGCAAGCTCAATTCGGCGTTTATCGCGAAGGGCGATTTTGTTGGCCAAGCGGTCGCGACGCTGGAGGATATCCAGACGAGCCTTCATGCCGAGGCAAAGCAGCGCCTCGACGCCAATATCCGCCGCGACGTCACCGACCTTGCCGCGCATTTCAAGGGCGAAGACAAATTTGTCGGCTGGGCCGAAGTGCAATGGTCGCGCCCGACCGGCGCGGCGCTCGACAAGATCGTCGAGCAGTTGAAGGCGTTCAAGCTGACGATGCGCAACACCCCGCTCGACGCCGCACCCGCTGACGGCAAATGCTTCTTCACCGGCGAACCCGCGGTTGAGCGCGTGCTGATCGGCCGAACCTACTGAGCGCACGAGCGGCTTGCGCTGCACGCGAGGCACCATTAGCCTGACTGCCGAGGGGCAGAAGGAGACTGGTAATGCGTTTTCCCATGCTGATCGCGGCGGTGGCCTTGGCCGCTACCGCGCTTCCCGTCGCCGCGCACCACGGCTGGTCGTCGTATGACGAGAGCAAGCCGGTGACATTGAATGGATCGTTTGCAGAACTGTCGTGGGGCAACCCGCACGGCGCCGCCAAGATGCGCTGGAAAGGCAAGCTGTGGGATGTAATCCTGGCGCCGACCAGCCGCATGGAAGCGCGGGGGCTGTCGCGCGCCGAAGTCGAGCCCGGCAAGCGGCTTCGCCTGACCGGGTACATCCGGCGCGATGGCACCGCCGAAATGCGGGTGGAACGCGTGATGATCGGCGACAAGACGGTCGAACTGCGCTGAGCCAGGCGGCGTGGAACCACTGCTGACCGCCGCTGCTACCTGGCTTGATGCCGTCGGCATCGGGCCGTGGGCGCGCGGATCGTCGCTGGTCTATCCGGTGGCCAACACTCTCCACCTGCTGGGGCTGGTGATGCTGGTTGGCGGGATCGGTGTTGTCGATTTGCGCATCGCCGGCCTGTGGCGGACGCTGCCGATCGGGGCACTGTCGCGCGCATTGACGCCGATCGCGATTGGCGGGCTGTTCGTAATGGCCGCGAGCGGGACGATATTGTTCGCGGCGGACGGCGACGCTCTGGCCAGGTCACAGACCTTTGCGCGCAAGCTGATCGTGATTGCGTTGGCGCTGGCCAATGCGGCCGCCTTCCGCCTGCTCTCGCGGACGAAGTTCGACGACTGGCGCGGCGCAGTGCCGGGGGCGGCGCGCGCGATGGCGGCGCTGTCGCTGGCCTTGTGGCTGACGGCTGGGGCATTGGGCCGCTGGATTGCCTATAGCTGACCCGTGCGGCTCACCGCCGTTGATCGCTTGGTAAAGTCGGTGGGCGGGCCTATAGTCACGCGCAATGAACAAGCGTCCGAACCTCTCGCCCGGGCTGCCCAGCAGCCAACAGATCATCGATTTTATCACCACGTCGAACGAGGCGGTCGGCAAGCGCGAGATCGCCAAGCATTTCGGATTACACGGGGCCGAAAAGATCGCGCTGAAGGCGTTGCTCAAGGACATGACCGACGAGGGGCTCGTCGATCTGGCCCCCGGACGCGCGTTTCACAAGCATGGCGGGTTGCCGCGGGTGACGGTGCTGCGCGTCGCGGCGATTGACGGCAGCACGGTCTGGGCAGTTCCCGAACATTGGGAAGGCGCAGGACCGGCGCCGCGCCTGCGGGTTATGGAGCAAGGCCGGAAAGGCGCGCTGGGCATGGGCGACCGCATCCTCGCGCGCACCGAGGAGCGCGGCGGGGGCCATGTCGCGCACCCGATGAAGCGGTTGCAGGCGGGCGGCGAGACGGTGATCGGGGTGCTGGTCGAGGATATGGG
>JAUYQH010000135.1 GCA_030697365.1 Novosphingobium sp.
AGCCGAAAAGTATGGTCCCAACGATCAGGCCCCGCACCCCACAAGGTGGGCGGACATTAATCGGAATGGTGGGCGGGATCAGATCGGAATCCCGGGCGGGAATTCCTCGGAATGGTGGGCGCGATCACCTCGGAATCCGCATCGCTGTCGTCGGGACCGGCATGTTCGCCCGCATCACGGCCATGCCGGGGCTCGCCCTTGCCAAGGGCGCGGTGATGAGCGGGGTCTTCGACATCGATGCCGCGGCCGCGCGCAAGGCCGCGGACGAGTACGGGACAACCTGCTTCGACAGCCTCGACGCCCTGCTCGCCTCCAAGCCGGACCTCGTCTATCTTTCGACCCCGCCCAGCAGCCACGTCGCGCTGCTCGACAGGGTGATCGGCGCCGGGTGCAACGTGCTGTGCGAGAAGCCGATGTGCACGACCACGGCCGAAGTCGAGAACGCTCTCGCCCGCGCAGAAGCCAAGGGCCTGCTTCACGCCGTCGATCACGAATGGCGCTACACTTCGGCCTACAAGACGATCCGCCAGATGGTCCAGGACGGCACTCTTGGCGAGGTCCGCAACGTCAGCGTCTCGATCTGCGTCAACTACGGCGTGGTCGAAGGATGGCCCCCTTACTACGCCAACTTCGCGACCATGAAGGCGGAGAGCGGCGGCGTCGTGCCGCAATTGCTCTCGCACTTCTGCGACCTGTTCGAGTTCTTGTTCGGCGGCCTCGAGGCGAGCGGCGCGGCGCTGTCGACCATGATCCCATACAAGCCCCGGTCGCAGGCCGATCCGGCGCTGGCCTTCGTCGACGCCGAAGACAGCTGCGCCCTGTCGGGGTTCTTGCCCAATGGTGCTCCAGCGGCGATCAGCGCCACTTGGGTCGCCACGGCGCCCACGGGGGTGCAGTGGACGATTTCGGGGAGCGGGGAGA
Source organism: Novosphingobium sp. (assembly GCA_030697365.1). Taxonomy (GTDB): domain Bacteria; phylum Pseudomonadota; class Alphaproteobacteria; order Sphingomonadales; family Sphingomonadaceae; genus Novosphingobium. The sequence goes on from JAUYQH010000135.1 coordinate 922, forward strand.
CCGTGATCTACCGCACCGGCGGGTTGCTCAATGGCGGCAAGCTCGGCTTGGTCACGCCCGAGTTTACGCTGCGCGAAGTGGAGCAGGTGCCCGAATACAATCCCGAGGTCATGGGTGACGGCGGCAACCGCGAGTACCAGCACGGGCTGTTCGCGGCCGAGATCGAGGATATCGCCGCCGCGCTCGGCAGCGGACGCACCACCGGCCAGTTCGCGACGTTCGCCGACGAAGTCGCGGTCCGGCGCAACATCGAGCGCTGGCGCGCCTCGGGTATCCGCGCCGGCACGATTGTCAAAGAGCGCACCGGCGGCTGATTGCACATACGACCGGACGGTTACCCATCACCCCCCCAACGCTTTGTGCGCGTTGGAAGGCTTGCTGACGCAAAACTCGCGCGAGATCAGGCGACCGTCGACGGCCCCTCGTGTGTCGACGGGCCGATCTTCGGCCGCTCCGCCCGTTCGTCGCCGTTCAGGTACCAATTGAGCGACTGGTGAAAGTGCTGGAGGCCGATTTCGTTGCGCCCCAACAGCAACGGGAACGAGGTCTTGGCATCCGAGACCTTCTGGACCAGCGCGTTGATGTAATAGTCTTCATCGACGATGATCTTGACCATCGCCTGGCGGTTCGCCTCGAGCTGTGCGGCCTCTTCCTCAGACTTGGGGGCCTCGGGGGTGATGTGCCAGAATAGCGTGGTGTGTTCGCCCGGATTGGCACCGGGCACCATTATCATCAGCTGGATCACATCGAAGCCGGTCGGCAGGGCTACATTGGGGAACAGGAGATGGATTGCGCGGAAATTATGCGGTTCGCGGGTCCAATAGTCCTGCGGATCAAGCGTGCGCAGATCTTCGATCGGCTCTCCCGTTGCGCTCAAATACCTGAGGTGGGGGCCAAAGCTTTCAAAAGCCTGAGCCGGCGGCCGGCCGCCGCTGGCGATTTGGCTCAGCGTTGCCCTGTGGAGCACCGGCACATGGTATGTTTCCAGGAACCCTTCCACGCCGAACTTCCAGTTCGCCGCCTTGGCTTCCATCGACCCAAGATAGTGCCAGTCTGCGTATCCATAACGTTCGATTTCGGATAACATGCCCTCGTAAAAGGCATCGACATCGAGCTCTAGGCCAGGTGTCAGCATCGCGAAGATCAGACCGGCCCTTTCGGTGCACGGCAGTTCGACGAGGTTGCGGGTCGATTTGTCGAACTGTCCGAACTGGTCCTGAGTGTGAACCGCCAGCAGCCGTCCATCGTTGGCAAAGGTCCAGGCATGGTAAGGACAGGTGAACCGCGCCGCCTTTCCGCAGGGCTTGTCGGTCAGCGGGGAGCCGCGGTGCGTACAAGCGTTCAGGAAGGTATGGAGGGCGCCAGCCTTGTCGCGCGTGATCAGCAGGGGCACGCCGACCATGTCCATGGTCTTGAACGAACCTGGCTCACGAAGTTCGGCGGTCAGGCCCACGACCAGCGGAATTCGCTTGAACAGTGCCAGCTCGGCCTTGTGACGCTCTTCATTGGCGTAGACGGCGGCGGCATCCAGCGGCATGTTTTCGGGCGCCATGTGGGTGGTTTTGTGCTCATGGTGGCTCAGCAGCTCATGCGCGAGTTTGTTGATCGATTCGCTGGGTGTCGTGAGCGCACTCAGCTTGCCCAGGCCGGCATAGCCCGTCCCCTCGAAGCCCTCTTGCTGGCTAGCGACCGCAAAGGTTGCCTCTTCCATGTCAGATATCCTCTCTCGGGCGCGCACAGCATTCTACAATCGCGACACTGGCTTAGAATCGGATAGTAGGGCGATCGCCCAATTTGTCAAGATGTCAATTGCCCGGAAAAGATAGGTATAATATGGCGCGTTTGCGGCTCTTTCGCATGATAGATATTCAGCTATCGGCCCGGGGATGCACCCATGTGGCCCGCGCCTGAAACGTAATCGCACGTGGTCTCACCCGCACAGGGCGTTCGCCGGCTGAGTCAACGGCCGCAACAGCGATGAAACGAAAACTCTGGCTACTTGTGTAACGTGGTGATATAGGTCTGGTCTGTGGGAGCGCCAGCCACCCGCGCCCGCGAAAGTCGAATCGTCAAGGAGCGGTCAATGGCCTTTTCCCAGTTTGCCGATATGATCCGGGAGCAATGCCGGGCGCACCCGGACACAACGATCCTCACCTTCATCGACATCGCTCCCTCGGGCGAGTTCAACGAGGAGACGCGGACCTATTGCGAGCTGCTCGACCGTGGCACGAGGCTTGCGACCTGGCTCGCGGCGCACGGAGTCGGCAGCGGCGACCGCTTCGCGATCATGATGAGCAACCATCCCGAATTCGTCGAGGGGATGGTCGCGGCCGCGCTGCTCGGTGCGGTGTTCGTGCCGGTCGATCCGCGATCGATGGGCGACAAGCTGCACTTCCTGCTCGACTTCTCCGAGTGCCGGGGAGTGATCGCGGCCGACTACGTCCTCGGTGCCCTCGCCGAGGTGGCGCCCTCGTGTCCGAGCCTTAAGTGGACGCTGGTCATGGGCGATGGCGGGGTGCCGGACGACGGGCGCCTTCCTTCGCCGTCACCCTACCGCGACGCGCTGCTCGAGTCCCCTCGCGAGTTCGCCCCGGTACCCGGCGACAGTCCTTTCTTCATGATGTTCACGTCGGGCACGACCGGCAATCCCAAGGGAGTGATCCAGACGCAGGCCACCTATCTCGCCGCGTCGCAGGGCAAGGCGACGGGCTTGCGTGAAAGCGACAAACTCTACACCGGGCTGTCGCTGACCCACATCAACGCCCAGGGAACGGTACGGATGGGCTTGGCCAACAACGTTCCGGTGGTGGTCAGCCGCAAGTTCACCAAGAGCCGGCTGTGGGACATCTGCCGCGCCTACGGCTGCACGATGTTCAACCTTCTTGGCGGGATGATTCCTGAGATTTTCGCGGTTCCGCCCAAGCCCGACGACGCCGACAATCCGGTGCGCCAGATCACGACTGCGGGGATGCCGTTGGCGCTGTGGGAGGCCTATCGCAAGCGGTTCGGGGTGGAAATCGTCGAGGTCTACGGCTCGACCGAGGGCGGCGGATTTCTCGTCAACCCGGCCGGCGTGGGCCCCCCGGGCTCGATGGGCAGGGCGGTGCGGCCGATGCTTGCCGCCGTGTTCGACGAACAAGGCCGCCAATGCCCGCCCGGCGTGGCGGGCGAGCTGCGCTTCCGCCCGAGCGACGGCGAAGCGAAGCCGGTCAAGTACTTTCGCAACGAGGAGGCAGGCAAAAGCAAGATCGCCGACGGCTGGTTCTGCACCGGGGATATCGTCCACCAGGACGAGGATGGATGGTTCTACTTCCATCATCGCGCCGGCGGCGGGGTGCGGCGCAACGGCGATTTCGTCAACACCGCGCTGGTCGAATCGGTTCTCGCTCGCGCGCCGATGGTCGCCGACGTGTTCGTCTACGGCGTTGCGACGCCACGCAACATAGCCGGCGAAAAGACGCTGGTCGCGGCAGTGGTCCCGGTCGATCCGGCGAGCTTCGACCGCGAGGCGTTCCTCGACTTCAGTCGCCGCAATCTCGAAAAGAATGACGTTCCGGAGTACGTCCAGGTGCTCGAGGCGATCCCCAAGACGGCTTCCGAAAAGCCGATCGAACGCGAATGCATCGCATTGCTCCAGCGTTCCGGGCTGATCGAAGGCGGCGAGGCCGGAGCGATGCCGAGAGAGACCTTTGCCGCGAGGGAGGTCGACTGATGCCAGCCGCGACAATCCCGGGAGTAGCGCACGATGAGTGACGAGCCATCGCGCATCCCGGTGATCGTCGGTGTCGGACAGCTCAACGACAAGCCCGCCAACCCCGTCGAGGGCCTCGACTCCTCGCAACTGATGGCGGCGGCTTTGCGATTGGCGGACGATGACGCCGGCGGCGGCTGGCTGAAGACGATCGACTCGCTGGCTGTCGTCGATCAGATGTCGTTCCGCGAGCTCAATCCGGTCGCAGCCAGCGTCGCCGAGCAAGTCGGTGCCACCCCCAGAACCGTCACCCAGACCCCTATACCGAGCGGCGACAGCCCGATCCTGCTACTCAACGAGGCAGCCAACCGCATCGCTGCGGGCGAGAACTCGATCGTCGCTGTCACTGGCGGCGAGGCTTTGCGGACCGCGGCGGCACGGGCGGCGGCGGCAGCCGGGGGCGCTCCCCGGGACATGATCCGAGACAGCGCTCGGCAGCGCCAGGCGGGCTTGCGGCAGCGCTACGGGCTGCTCACGCCGACCGATGTCTACCCCCTCTACGAGAATGCGTGCCGCGCAGCCTGGGGCCAGACGCTCGCCGAAGCGCAGCAGGAAAGCGGGCAAATCTGGTCGCGCTTTTCCGAGGTGGCCGAAAACAATCCGGGTGCGTGGATCAGGAAGCGGATCGAACCCAACGAGATTATCGAGCCTTCCGCCGGCAACCGGCCGATCGCCTTCCCCTACAACAAGCTGATGGTCGCCAACAGCTCGGTCAATCAGGGCGCCGGGTTCCTGGTCACGAGCCTAGCCGAAGCGCGCCGGCGCGGAGTCCCCGAGCAGCAGCTCGTTTACGTCGGCCGTGGGGCAGCCGCGCAGGAGAGCGAGGATCCGCTCCTTCGCGACAGCTTCAGCCAGTCGGCGGGCATGACCACCTCGATCCGCAAGACGCTCGAGCTCAACGGCCTGGCGGCCGGGGACATCGATTGCGTCGAACTCTACAGCTGCTTCCCGTGCGTCCCCAAGATGGCCCGGCGCGTGCTCGGCTGGCCGGTGGAAAGGCCGGCGACGGTGGTCGGCGGACTGACCTTCGGTGGCGGCCCGATCGGCAACTACATGAGCCACGCCGTGGTCTCGATGGTCCTCAAGCTCCGCGAGGGCGGCGACAAGGGCCTGCTGTTCGGCAACGGCGGGTTCGCAACGCATAACCATTCGATCGTGCTCAGTCGCAGCCCGATGCCGCCCGATACCTTCCCCCATGCTTACGACTTCCAGCACGAGGCCGACGCGTTGCGCGGCCCCACGCCGAAGCTGCTCGACGACTATCGCGGGCCGGGGACGATCGAAACCTACTCGGTGATCTACGACCGCAGCGGGGCGCCGAGGCTCGCGGTCATTCTCGGCCGCGCTCCCGATGGCAGCCGCTTCCTCGCCCGGGTGCCCGGCGAGGACGAGCCGAGCATCACATTCCTCACGTCGGGTGAGACGGAGCCGGTGGGTAGCGCCGGCGAGGCGGTCGATGGGGACGACACGCTCGCTTTCTGGCGAAGGCAGCGAGCCTGAGGGAAGTCGAGCGACGGACGCTCCTGCTCGGCAAGCCCTGAACGGGGCCGGCATCGGCTTGGTTGGGCCAGAATCTTCTTGGCCATGTCGCCGAGCGACGATCTTTCTGCCCCCCGGAGAAATCGGACGCCTTGCTCGATCGAACTCGGCGCCGCGTCGTGATCGGAAAACAGTCGGACGGGGCGGCGGAAGCCGCCCTGTCCGACGGAGTGGAACCTACTGGAACGCAGCCGCAAACATCGCCTTGATCTCGCCGGAGGTGACCGGGCGTCGCGCCTGGCCGACCAGGTTCATGCTGTTTGTCTTGAGACCGCCAAGGTTCTCACGCGGACTCACGTCGACATCCTTGCCGAGCGACCGCAGATACCCGACGGTGCACTTCTCACGACCGCCGAGAAGCCCGAACGCATCGAGGCTGTACTCGCGCAATGCGTTGGCGTGGGTTATGTCGTCGATGGTCTCCGGAGGTAGACCCTGCACGGTCGCCCAGAGATACTCGGGGCAGTTCGGCCACAGGGTATCCGAGTGCGGATAGTCAGACTCATAGCAGACCATCTTCGGGTTCAGATATTCGAGGTTCTTCACCCCGAACTGGTCGTCGATGAAGCAGGTGATGATGTGGCGCTTGAACAGGTCGCTCGGACGCTCACCGGCGAAGTCGGAGAAGGTCCACTCGTGGTGGTGCTCGTAGGTGAAGTCGGCGCGTTCGAGGAGGTACGGGATCCAGCCGATCCCGCCCTCGGAAAGAGCCATCCTGAGGTCAGGGTAGCGCTTCCAGAAGGTGGCGAACAGCCAATCTGCGGCCGAGTTGGAAATCGACATCGGCATCGTCGTGATCCAGGCGTCGATCGGCGTTTCGTCCGACGCGTGCGCAGCCTGCGCGCCGGTGCCGATATGGCAGTTGATCACCATCTTGTACTCGCAGCACGCCCTCCAGAACGGCTCCCAGTACTCGTTGTGGAGGCTCGGAAGACCTGCCAGCGCCGGATTGTCGGGGAACGCCACCGCGTGGACGTCGAGGTCGGACATCCGCTTCATTTCGTTGAGGGTCTCGTCCATGCTCCACAGCGGCAGGATGCACATCGGAATGAGGCGGCCCTTCTCGAAGCCGCACCATTCCTGCACGTACCAGTCGTTCCAGGCGCGGATCGCGAGCAACGCCTGGTCGCGTTCCGGCGCGCTGATGAAATTGTTGCCGGCGAAGCCCGGGAAGGTCGGGAAGTTAAGCGATGACACGATGCCATTGACATTCATGTCGTCGATTCGCGCCTTCACGTCGAAGCAGCCGGGGCGCAGTTGCTCAAACCGGGTCGGCTCCACTCCATACTCGCTCCGCGGGCGACCGACGACGGCGTTGAGCCCGATCGTCGGATAGACCCGGTCGCACCATAGCCAGGCATCCTTGCCGTTCTGATCGATGATGCGGGGCGCAAGGTCTTTCTTGTCGTGCGGATAATGCCGGATGAAGGCCTCCGGCGGCTCGACGGCATGATCGTCGACGCTTGCGAGCACCATGTCTTCAATTTTCACCACTGCGCTCCTTTGCGAAAGCCATCCCGCCGAGATTGGCCCGTCGTTTTGGCTGTTGCCTGCCTTCCAACCTGCTCCACTCGAGCGACCGAATGGACGTCAAGCTGACGTGGATCTTCTATGCCATACTTCGCGACCTATCTAAATAGGTTGATTAAGTCGACGTTCGCTCGGGACGCCGCAACCGGCCCGCGCAGCTATTCCGGCAGGCCCACGACGCTGCCGAGCAGCGAACCCCCATCGACCACCAGGACATGGCCGGTAACGTAGGCGGCGTCGTCCGATGCCAGGAACAGAAAAGCCTTGGCCTGCTCGATCGGCTCGGCGGCGCGGCGCAGCGGAACGGTGTGGGCGAGTTTGTCGATCCCCTCTTCGCTCATGTGGGTCTTGATGTGGTGCCCTAGGGTCATGCCCGGAGCGACCGCGTTGACGGTGATCTTTTTCTCCGCGAGCTCCAGCCCGACGCCGCGGACGAACCCATGCAGCGCCTCCTTGACCGCCGCGTAATGCGCCAGGCCGATATGGGCCTGGCTGATACCAGTGGTCGATGAGGTCACCAGAATGCGCCCTGCGCGGCTCTGCTGAAGATAGGGCAGCGCGTCGCTGGTCAGATAGAAGGCCGCGAGCACTCCGGCATTGAAGGTCTGCACCAGATCGCTTTCCGGCAACTCGCCCACCCGGCCATGGGAGACATGGGCGGCGTTGTGGACGATGATGTCGATGCCACCGAACGCCTCGGCCGTTTCGGCGACAACCCGCCGCACCACCTCGCGGTCGCCGATGTCGCCCGTGGCGCGGATCGCTTGACCACCGCGCGCGACGATGCCGTCGACCACCTCCTGTGCCGGCCCCGGACTGAGCGACGAGACGCACACCTTGGCGCCCTCGGCAGCGAACAACTCGGCCGTCGCGGCGCCGATGCCGCGGCCGCCGCCCGTCACGATCGCCACCCTGCCATCCAGCTTGCCCATCTCGCTCTCCCGCTGTTGTCCGTCCTGATCCCGTCACGGCCAGACGAGCTTGGTGTCCGCTCTCGACACGTGCCCGACCTGGACGACTCTCACTTGCTGCGGATAATCTGGCGGATAGCTAGCCTATCGCGGTACTTACCGATCACAAGCTTGTCGACGGTGCTGTCAGTCTAATCGCAACTTGTCTCCGGTTGGCGTAGCTGTGGCTCAGGCGGCGGGATCTCAGGCCATAACCTTCTGCCACTCAGCCAGCGCGGCCGAGCGGCGTTCCTTGAAGATCTCGCGGTTGATGAGGTGGCGCTCGAGGTTGAAGTGGTTGTGGACGTTGGCGTGTACCGAGGCGAATTTTTGCAGCGACTTCATTCGCCTGAACCTGAGCATCGCGCGCTCTCGTCGTCGGAATGACAGATGGCTGTTCTCCACCCGGTTGTTGGCCCAGCGTCCGACCTCCTGCTTCCCGCCATTGCCCAGCTCATTCATGGCGGCACGATAGGAACGCAGGCCGTCCGTGGTGATCGCCTCCGGCGAGCCATGGCGCCTGAGCGTCTTTTTCATGAACCGCAGAGCCGCTTCCTTGTCACGGGTTTTCGTGATGTAGCTCTCGAGGATCTCGCCTTCCTGATCAACCGCGCGCCACAGGTAGACCATCTCGCCGTTCAGCTTCACATACATCTCGTCAAGGTGCCAGCGCCAGTGGCGGAAGCCCCGCATGCGACTGACCCGCCGACGGCGAATGTCACCGGCGAACAGCGGACCGAACCGGTTCCACCAATGGCGCACCGTCTCATGGCAAATGTCGATGCCCCGCTCGAACAGCAGATCCTCGACGTTGCGCAGCGACAGCGGGAACCGAACGTACATCATCACCACCAGGCGGATCACCTCGGGCGACGAGTTGAAGTAGCGGAATGGATTGGCAGCCTTGCTCATCAGCGTCGGTTACCAGCGCCCTCCGCCCTCCGCCAGATTGCTCTGACAGTGCCCTCAGCAGTCGTCAGTCTCTTGATTCTCGAACGGAGCCAGTCCTGCCCCGCAGGACGATGATCATAGCCGACCTGCATGGCGGTCACAGCGATGTCACTCCGGTAGACCACGGACTCATCTTGACTCTGCTTTTCCGAGTTCGGCTCGGGATTGGCTTCGATGGTGACACCCGGGTAGCTACAGCCGCACCCGCGCAGGTCCCGAGCACCAGGTGGGAGCGGCAAATGCTCAGTAAACCGGACCTTGTACTTGCTGTAATCCCCAATCCTGGAGGATCGCCAATTCGCACCATCCAGCACATCAGGAAAGTTCACGTTCAGCGCCATACCAGGCGGGAGGAGCGCACTGGCGCCCGCCATCGACCTGAGCCAGCCGATTAACCGAACCGTCAGTTGCGCGATCTTCGCGGATTTCGGATTGGACAAATTCACGTTGTCTACCGTGTCCACACCGGCGCTCAGTGCGACTGACGGAATGCCCCGAATGGCACCGTACTGGGCATTACTCACCGTCCCGGAGCTGATTACAATGAACCCCACGTTCTGCCCTTCATTGGGCCCAGAAAGAAGCAGATCGGGAGCCTTGCCCCATCGAGCCACCGCAGGAACATCGATTCCGTACAAAGCCGCCATCACTGGTGTGCCGTTGACATAATAAAAATCCGACGAAAAGCCGGGTTTGGTCATTGGCCCCGCGCCGGGATCCCCCACGCGGGCTGCTCCATTCCGACAGGCGCTAGTCAGCGGCGTCAGTGGCTCTAGGAACTTGATGGCGGCTCCCATTCCACTCTGATTGACGCAGGGCACAGACACAACCACATCGTGACCCTCGGCCTTCAATGCGTCGTAGAGCGCCTTCACATTGCTTGTGAGCCCATCATCGTTCGTCAGAACTATGTTAAGCGCAAGAGCGGGCTGGGGCAGCAGCGACAATAGCGCTGCCAATAGAAGGCGAAGGTGCATTCTGGCGGCCATTAAAAAACCAGCTTCGCTTCAACGCCGAACGTGCGCGGCTCGTTGAACACCGCAGTGCGCGTATTCGACAATCCGGCGCCAGCAAAATCAAAGCGGAAGGTCTCGAATTCCTCGTTGAACAGATTCTTGCCCCAGAGCGCGACGGAAAGAACTCCGCTGTCGATAGGTATATCCGCAAGCGTCGCCCGCGCGTTCACCAGGAAATACGCATGCGACTCCACGAAGGTCGAGGCCGCTGTCGTAAAGGGGCTGGAATAATTGGCATCCGCGTGCAGCAGCAAATCCATCGCGCCAAGTGGGATCGAGTAATCCGCCATGATGCTTGCCGCATGATCGGGTGTGAAGGGGGCGCTGACAAGCGTCGTGGCGCCCGTAAACGGATGAACCTGTGGCGGAATTTTGGCATCAGTGTAGGAATAGCTGCCTGCAAGGGTGAGCCGCTCCACCGGAGCGACGGTCAAGTCAACTTCGATCCCACGGATCCTCGCTGGAACATCGGTGTTTATCGTGTCAGAGGCAGACGGATTGCCGGGCACTGAGAAGCCAATTTGGAGGTTCCGATAGTCCATTGTATAGGCGGCGATGTTCAATCGAGCTCGACGATCCAGGAACTCAGACTTGAAGCCGATCTCCCATGCTTGCACTTCCTCCTCGCCGAATGGACGAAAGGTTGGCGAGCGAGATTGAGCGCCGCCGGAGCGGTAGGCAACGTTGTACTTAGCATACGCGTTGATATCGTCGCTGATGTCGTAAGCGGCAGTAAATGTTGGATCGAGGCGGTTTGAGCGGAAGGTGTATGTGAGGGGGGATGGAAGCCCACGTATCAGGGTGATTGCTCCGCGCTTGCGGTCCTGCGTGTAGCGCGCGCCGGCCGTGAGATGGAGACGGTCGCCAAAGATCGGCGGCGTCCATGTTGCTTGGCCGAACAGCGCGCGCGAGATCACGTGGTTGACTGACGCGCGGTCTGGGGGCGCGCCGCCTACGGGCGGGTTATTCACGGTGAACGCGGTACCGGTGGCATTCCAGCGATAGAGGAAAGGCGCGTATGCGCTATCGCTGGCGTCCTCGTCAAAATAGAAGGCTCCCGTCACATATTTGAGGCGGGCGGTGTCTCCAACCAACTGGAGCTCCTGACTAAATTGATCTTGATCGACCCGCGCAGTGCTATTGCGGGCGAAGTTTCCATTCGGTCGGTAGCCGATCTGATGGCCTATATCGTTGTCGTCTTGCGTCTGGGAAAGCTCGCGATAGGCGGTGATGGAGCGCAGTGTTAGGCTGTCGTTGACGTCCCACGTTGCAGTCAGTCCATGGCCCGAGACTTTCGCTACGCTGGGGGCCAAGGGCACACCGAGTCTGGCGCGATCTACTCGATGTGGCTCAAAGTCGAATATGGGGGGCAGCGCAGGGACAACCCCCGGAATGCGTTGCTGAAAATGCATATACATCGGAGTTGATCGATCACGGGAAGTGTCGAAGGAATAGAGCAGGTTCACGTTTTCGGCCGGCTCCCACTCAGCCAGCCCGCGGAACCCTTCTTTGCGGTATTGGCCCCAGTCCCAGGCACCAGCGAGAGGATTGTCGACCAGCCCATCCCGCCGGCTGACAACCCCGTCCAGCTTCACGCTGATTCCGGCGAAGCTCGGGAGGTTGACGTGCGCCTCCCAAGCGCGTCCGTCGTAGTTGCGAAGCCCGGCTTTCACCTCCACTCCAAATTCCCCGGTCGGGCGCTTGGAGATAATGTTGAGCGCGCCGCCTACGGCATTGCGGCCAAACAGCGTTCCTTGCGGACCTCGCAGAACCTCGATCCGCTCCAGATCGAACAACTCCGTGCCAAGGCCCTGAACGCGCCCAAGATAGACGCCGTCGACGTAAATACCGATCGCAGTGTCGCGGCTGATCGATGTCGGGTCACCTGAAGCGATTCCCCGCATCGTAATTGCTAACGCGGAGGGCCGGCCCGCCGTAGGCGCGATCCTGAGTGCAGGTATGGCCCCGTTCACGAGGTCCTGGAAGCCGCTGATGCCTTGCTGCTCGAGAGCGGCCTCGCCAAGCACCGAGATGGAAATGGGGGTATCCTGACTATTCTCAGCCCGCTTTTGGGCGGTGACGATGATCTCGCCCAAGCCGGCTTCTTCTTCAGGATTGGCCTGGGCGGCCTCGGTCGCGTCTTGGGCGTAAGCAGGACACGAGAACGCCGCGGCGATCACCGCGAGCGCCGAAACCGGGCGCCCAAGCTTGCGAACAGACGCAGGCGCGATCCCGTAGTCAGTGAACATGTCTCTCTCCCCCAGTGCCCGTTGATTCGCGCTACGCAGGGACACCTAGTTATATAAGCCGTTATGTCAACGACAGTTTACGTCAACCTGGAGGAACGATGATCGACTGGAAGGCCCGCTCCAGCCATTCGCGCGTCCCTGGGGTGAATTCGCCTTGCATCGGGTCAAGGGGGTACAGTGATCGATAAACGGATAGACCCGCAGCCAGTGCGGCGAGCTGCGCCGCCCGTTCGAGGCCGTGAGGCTCGCCGAGCCATGCACCCAGCGGTTCGATAAATCGTTCGCGCAGCAGCCGGTCGACCACGGCGCGAGCCCCGGCGTCGGCCATCGCGAGCATCATCATTCTCAGCGGATTGGCTTGGTCGGACGCGGCCGCGAAGCGCGCGACGATGGCCTGGCCGAAGCGCTCATCAAGCGGGACCTCGACAGATTCGGGTTTGAGCAATTCGCTCAAGGCGGCTTCGAACAACTGCTCCTTGGAGCCGAAGTAGCGGTTGACCAAAGCCGCGTTGACCCCGGCCAGAGCGGTGATGTCGCGAACGCCGGCCTGGGCATAACCGTGAGTTGAAAACACCTCTTGCGCGGCGGCAAGGATCCTCTTCCGGGTGCGTTCCCCGTCACGCAGCTTGCCTGGCATCGATCTGCTTTTCCCGTCCGCCTGATTTGGCTCTATGTAAACCGTGAATGACAAAAATGCCCAGGAGAAGGAGAGGCTGTGGCTGATCAGGCAGTGGCCGAGGCTCGGGCCCCCGATTCGATTTTATATCTTTGCCGATTCCGCGGCTTCGCGACGACGTGCACGTGGCCACCTTCAACGAGGTCCGAAGCTCCCGGCTTGTTCTGGGTGCGGCCAATGGCGGCCACTGGGTTCATCTTGCCAGAACAAGCACTCCCAAGCGCGCTGATGCACCGCGGATGATCCCCGAATCGCTCAATCCGCCCGAGCGGAGGCAATAACGGCAGTTCCTCCGGCCGTGGTTCGAATCCAACGCTATTGAGTTGATGGAGCCGCGGGTCGTCGAATGGACCGAAGAGCTGGTCGCCCGCATCGCGCCACGAGGCGAGTGCGAATTCGTCGAAGACGTCGGCTCGCCATCCTTTCGCTCTGAAGGCTGCATTACTCCCTCCCCTACCATGACATCTGAGATCGCAGGTTTGGGAGTGCCCATAAGAACTTTGATGTGCGTCGGCCACTGTATGCGCATCGCGTTCTCTCCTTGATTGGGACCCCGTTGCGAGCCCCAGAATCGACGCTCCTTGATTAAGCCGAACACCTGCTCCGGGTGCTGCTCCTTTTTTGCTTGCCCGCGGCGGCAGCCCACGCAGCCTGTCTGACGCCGCTGCTTTCCTAGTTCGAGGCGATAATTGCTCACGGCAATCATGGTAGCCGAGCGTCTGAGCGCGCCTTGAGGCGAGCGCAGTGCTGCCGGGAGCCCGTCCGCTTACTCCAGAAGCAGACTCTCAGGTGACGGCCCGTTTCAGTCACCCCGGCGTGCTCACAATTTCGCTGCGAAACGACCACCTCGGGTCTCCGTCTCCAAGCGGCTGGTGAGACGTTGCGGGAAAACTCCAGCATTATGACTTCGGTTATTACATTGGAAAGAAAGGAGAATTTCTGGTCGAACCTTTCCGGCCGAGGTTCGGGTGAAAAGAGAAGAAACGCCTCTAGAGACTGTGGTGCTGCTGCTCGCCAGTCTCCGGGGTTCGGACGATTCTGGCAAAATGGCGCCGAAGCTAGGGATTTCTCGCCCTGAAGTCGGTTGCATTCATGTTTCGCATTTAGGAACTGGCGGTGCAGCAAGTCTAACGCGAACCGCTCTCTGATCGCAAATCCCTGCCTGCAGGGAAATCTGCAGGGAATATTGATCAGTTGCATCTCGACGGTTCGGCAGAAGCGCGTTTTTGCCGCTGATTTCAGCCCTTCCGCGGTCGAATTCCCTACCTAACCTCTCTTATTCACCGGGCCGCTGCGTGATGGCGTGATCGGACACGGCGGCGGTGTGCGGTTTTGCGCGCACGAGCTGGTCCGTTACGCCTGTTTCATCGTGTTCGGCCGAGAGGTTTGCGGGGTTTTTGGACGGGG
>JAUYQH010000142.1 GCA_030697365.1 Novosphingobium sp.
GCTCTACCAGCATCGCGTCGATCCGGACGTTCCGATCGAAGACGTCGCCGGGCTGATGAAGGACCTGATGACGCAGGGCAAGGTGCTGCACTGGGGCCTGTGCGAAATGGGGCCGAAGACGCTGCGCCGCGCCCATGCCGAACAGCGCGTGACGGCGGTGCAGAACGAATATTCGGTGCTGTGGCGCGGACCCGAAAAATGGGTGCTTCCCGCCTGCGAGGAGCTCGGCATCGGCTTCGTACCGTGGAGTCCGCTGGGAGTTGGCTTTCTTGCCGGAGCGGTCGATGCCAACACGCGCTTCGCGCCTGGCGACATCCGCGGTATCGAAACCCGCTTCTCGCCTGAGAACCTCCCCCATAACCTCGCTCTGGTTGATCTGCTCAAGCGCTGGGGCGAGCGCAAGAACGCAGCTCCCGGTCAGATCGCGCTCGCCTGGCTGCTGGCGCAAAAGCCGTGGATCGTGCCGATCCCGGGCACCACGCAAATGGCGCACATGCGCGAGAATACCGGAGCGGCCGCACTTCGCTTCTCGTCGGCCGAGCTTGCCGATCTGAACGCCTCGATCTCAGAGGTTCGGGTCCTGGGCGCTAGGCTTCCGGAACAGGTGCTCGCCTATTCGGAGGTGGAAGCGCGTCCGCCAAAGTGAGTTCGAGCAGCATGCAAGCGGCCAAGTCGCAGGCGAGCAAAACCGCAACTGCCGAGGAACTGTTATGGGCAAGATCAACAAATCGGGGATGAAGCGCGCGGCAATTTTGCCGCTCGGTGTGGCACTGCTCATCGGTTGCGCGCCAACCACAGGAGAAATCGGCATGCAAAACCATGAGATCGCCGTCGCCCACGAAGCCGACAGCAAGGCCCTTCTCGATCTCTCCAAACAAAAATGGCTGTGGATGGCCGACCGCAAGACTGCCTTGCTTGAGACGTTGTTTCACGACGAAGCCGCATTTGTGCACATGGGTGCTACCATGTCGAAAAGTCAGGAACTGGCTGTCATCGAGGGCGGCCAGATCCACTACAAGAAGGCCGAAATTCAGAATGCGTCGGTGAAGATTATTGGCGACGCCGCCATCTTGCTCAACAAGATTTGGCTGGTCGCGGTGGTTGGCGGAAACGAGGTCACCAACCCGTTCGTCGTCACCGAAGTCTATGTCCGGCAAGGCGAAGAATGGAAACTTGCGTCGATGTCGTTTACTCGGCTCCTTGGCGAGTAGGCCGAAGTTCTGGCCGGTCGAACCGATGTCCTGAGGGGAGGATCACATGCGAACCGTTTTATTGACTTGTGCGCTGCTGATGTCGGCCGAGGCCGTTGCCGAAACGCCTGCGACGCCACCGCCGACCGCCTATGGTTCCCCGATCGGCATCAACGACGCGCTTGGTCTGATTCAGCGGGGTATCGAACTAAGCCGGGCACGCGGGTTGAAGATGGCTATCGCCGTGGTCGAACCTTCGGGTGAACTGGTCGCTTTTGCGAGAATGGACGACGTGCCTTACGGGTCGATCGGGGTTGCCCAGCAAAAGGCCCGCACGTCCGCGCGGTTTCGGATGACGACCGCAAGCGCCGAAGAGCGGGTCCAGAACGGCCGGTTGGCACTCCTTTCAGCGGGCGAATTCATCGCGATTGGAGGGGGTGTGCCGATCGTGGCGAACGGTAAGGTTATCGGTGCTCTCGGTGCCTCGGGGGCCACAGCCGCCGAAGACGCGGCGCTTGCTTCGGCGATTGTGGCCCCGAGATAGCATCGGAGCGCGTGGGGTTCAGGCGCAAGCTCGGAACCGAACTGCTGAACACGCCCTCAAGGCAGGCATGACGGCAAACGTGGCGGGAGAAACATCTTTCCTACACGGCGCTCTATCGCCCAAGCTCTCACTAGGGACTCATTCACTCCCTCACACCAACGTTGCGCAACTTCATTGCGCGCGAGGGAAAGAACAATTTAATTTCCGCTTTGCGCCGACTCTGTCTCAATTCGCATCGCAAACCCGCAGAATTCCTCGCCTCCCGGCACGCGACACCGGGCATAGAACGTGTCGCTCGTGTCGCCCTCGCCAGGATTTCGTCGCCGCCGGGCGAGTCAGGGTCGCCTCGCCCTCCGCCGCGATTGGCCGCGACTCTGGCGATGACTCGCCGCGGCTACCGCGCTAAGCAGGGCGGGCGACGTCTTGGAGGGGCCTGTGACCTATTGTGTGGGAATGACGCTCGACAAGGGGCTCGTGATGATGAGCGACACCCGGACCAATTCGGGCGTCGACAACATCTCGGTGTTCCGCAAGATGTTCCACTGGTGCGTGCCGGGCGAACGGATCGTCGCGATCATGACCGCTGGCAACCTCGCAACCACCCAGGCCGTGATCAGCCAGCTCGAGGAGCGGACCAAGGCGCCGGGCGAGCGCCGCCCCTCGGTGCTCGAGGCGCCCACGATGTTCCAGGTCGCGACTGAAGTCGGCGCGCTGCTGAACGAGACCATCCGCACCCGCCAGATGTCGGATGGGCACGGCGGCGGCCCGCGTTTCACCGCTTCGATCATCGTCGCCGGGCAGATCAAGGGCATGGAGCCGCGGCTGTTCATGATCTATCCCGAGGGCAACTTCATCGAGGCGAGCTTCGACACCCCGTTCTTCCAGATTGGCGAGACCAAGTACGGGAGGCCGATCATCCTGCGCGGCTACGACCGGGCAATGAGCTTCGAGGATGCGGTCAAGCTGATGATGGTCAGCTTCGATTCGACGCTTGCCGCCAATCTTTCGGTCGGCCTGCCGCTCGATCTGCTGGTGATCGAGCGTGACCGGTTCGAGCCGCTCGAACAGCGCCGGATCCTGGCCAACGATCCCTATTTCAAGACGATCTCGTCGAGCTGGGGCAAAGCGCTGCGCGATGCGTTCCACTCGCTTCCCGCCTACAGCTTCGAAGATACCAAACAGTCGGTGCCGATAGAGTAAGGAAAAACATCTATTCGTTAGCTCCATTTCGGAGTTGGCCCGACGCACCGGAAATCCGCCGCTGATCGCGCTAAACTAGTGGTTTTCCCTAAGCCTATTGATCCCTTTCCAAGTCTTCGGCGCTGGCTCGCAGCGCTTGTAGGGCGTTCAAACGGGGCATGTCCCCGCGACTGGCCATCCATGTCCTCGACGACGATCACGCCCGCCGGGCCCAGATCGCTCGCTGCGCCTATGCCCTGGGCCACCACGCCGAAGTCTACTCCGATCCTTCCGAGCTTGCGGCACGTGCGCCCCAGGGTGGCGTCATCGTCGCGCTCGAGGACGTGCTGCGCGATGGTATCTCGGGGCTGATGGGGCTGCTCAACCGCGAGGGACGCTGGCTGGCGGTCATTGCCACAAGCCCCACCCCGACGATTGCCAAGGCGGTGGAGGCGATCCGCCACGGCGCGCTCGATTATCTTCCGCTGCCCTTCGACGAAGAGCAACTTTCGCGGGTGTTGTCGGCGATCGGCAAACAGGCCGAGCGTCTCGGCGGTCAGCACTTGCGCCAGTCCGACGCTCGGGTTCGTGTGTCACGGCTGTCGAACCGCGAGCGCGAAGTCGTCGCGCGGATGGCCCAGGGGATGACCAACAAGGAAATTGCCCGGTCGCTCGAAATCAGTCCGCGCACGGTCGAAATCCATCGCACCAAGGCTCTGACAAAACTTGGCGCACGGCACAGCTTCGAAGGCGTGCGCCGGTGGCTCGAGGCGGATATCGAGTCAACGGGTTGATGTATTCGTGGGCCAGTTGATCAGCGGTCTTTGCCGCAAACGCTCTATAGTCGCCCGTGAACAACGCGATTTGAAGATTTTGCCGGTCGCAGCGTGATCGCTGGACCGGCCAGGATAATCGTCGCTGA